>CAXBBA010000569.1:0-1974 GCA_963973805.1 uncultured Halieaceae bacterium
TTCGGAGCTGAGGCGCCAGGTCCCCGGGGCCAGGCGCGTGCGGAAACGGCCCAGGCTGTCGATGGCGATGCGTGTCTCGCCACCGGCGGTCCCCCGGGCTACCAGGTACTGTCCCCCATGGGACGGCCAGGAACCGTAGAGCGTGGGCGCCGGCGCGAGTCCCACGACGCCGGGGGGCGTGACGGCGCCCATGCCCGCGACGGCGCCGGCGACCGCCCTGAACTCCGTGGACTGACGTTCGTTGCCCGTGGTCACGGTCCAGCCCGGCGGTGCGATGAGCTCGAAGTCGTAGCGTTTACCCACTTCCGTGATATCCGCGTCCTCGCCCCCGCGGTGCATGCTGAAATTCGTGTAGCCATTGATATTGGAGCGCTCGATGCGACTGCTGCCATCGGGGCGCGTGAGGCGGAACGCGATGCGGTTCAGGGGCTTGTCCCCCAGGTCGTACACGCCGTTGCGGTTGCGGTCACTGAAGGCGAAGGCGGAGATGTTCAGCGACGATGGGCCGCCGCGGTTCCAGTTTCGCTTCGCGTACAGGTCCCCCGCAGCATCGGCGGAGCCGATGCCCAGGCTGCGGCGCAGCTCTGGCTTGAGGGCGAGGGTGGCGATGAGGGTGCCAAGGCTGAAAGCGATGGCAAAGATCAGCAGGGGTCTCATGCGAAAGGCGTCGTCGTCACAGGGTACAGCGGTCAGCGTAGCACGGCAGGGGCAGCGCCGGCGTCCACCGCGGTCAGGCCATCTCGCCTTCCAGCGCCTCGCGAACGGCGTCGGGCACGGGCACGGGTTTGCGCGTCTGGGGGTCCACAAAAACCTGGGTGAAACTGCCCTTCGCGAGGCGCTGTTCGTCGCCGACCCGCGTCAGCAGGAAACCCATGGTCGCGCTGCTTCTGCCGATGCGCTCATAGGCGACCGAGACCCGGACTTCGTCGCCGGTGTGGCACTCGTGGATGTAGTCGCAGGTGGCGTTGGCGGTGAACACGTAGGTGGGGAGGCTCTCGGGATTGCTCCAGTCGAAGCCCAGGGACTTCAGGTAGTTCCCCGCGACCTCGTCTGCGAATACCTGGTAGTTGGCGAAGAACATATGGCCCTGGGAGTCCGTGTCACGGTAGCGCACGGTCAGGGTTTCACTGAAGGTCATGGCAGAAACAGCTCCTGTAGTATTTGTCTGGCGTTTTGCGCGGCCACATAATACGCGGCGCTGGAGCCGGGGATAAGCATTGATGAAACCAACGGAACGGGGCGTAGCCCACCTCTTACTCGCAACTCGCTATTCCCTGCAGGGCTTGCGCTTCGCGTGGAAGCACGAGGAGTCCTTTCGCCAGGAGGTGCTGGTCATGCTCCTGGGCCTCCCGCTCGCGGTGTTTCTGGCGCGCAACACCGTGGATTTCCTGTTGCTGGCCATACCCCTGATGCTGCTCGTGGCCGCGGAACTGGGTAACAGCGCGATCGAGGCTCTGGTGGACCGCGTAGGCGAGGAACACCACGAGCTGTCGGGGCGCGCCAAGGACCTGGGTTCCGCCATGGTGTTCATGGCCATTCTCATGGTGGCGCTGAGCTGGGGCAGCGTGTGCCTGTCGATCTTCTTTTACGGTCGCTGAGCCACGATGAACAGGCGCGGCATGGCCATGAGCACCTGGCCATCGGCCCGTTCGCCGTAGGCCTCCCCGAGGCGCTCCACGTAGCGGGAGCGAAAAGCCCCGCGCAGGGATTCCGGCAGGGCATCCAGATAGGGTTTGAGGCCGGTGCTGGCGAACCAGTCGGCGATCGCCTCGGCGCCCCCAAGGCGATGCAGGTAGCGCGTGCTCCAGATGGACACCTGGGCGCCCGTCTCGCTCAGGCAATCGTAGTACGCCTCCGGCGTGAGGAGCTCATGGCGGCGGGGGCATGAATCCCCGATGGCGTCGGCGAAGGGCGCCTCGGCGGCGACCTCGTCCATCAGGTGATGACTTGGCTCGTGCAGATTGTCCGGCATCT
>CAXBBA010000570.1:0-1967 GCA_963973805.1 uncultured Halieaceae bacterium
TGGCCAGCCCCGGCGACACCAATGACCACTGACTCACCCCAGCCCTTGTGGCAGCATTCCAGGGCAGATCGCATGACGTCGACGTTGCCGATACATTCGAAGGAATAATCTACACCGCCCTCAGTCAGCTCGACGATCACTTCCTGAATGGGCTTTTCGTAGTCTTTGGGATTGATGCAATCTGTCGCGCCCAACTGACGAGCCAGGTCGAACTTGCTCTCGTTAATGTCGATGGCAATGATTCGGCTCGCCTTGGCCATGGTTGCACCGATGATGGCAGACAGACCGATACCGCCGAGCCCGAAGATCGCAACAGTAGCGCCTTCTTCAACCTTGGCGGTGTTCATGACCGCACCCATACCCGTGGTCACTCCGCAGCCCAGCAGGCAGACTTCTTCCAAGGGTGCTTCTTTGTTGACCTTGGCGAGGGATATTTCTGGCAGTACGGTGTATTCGGAAAAGGTGGAACAGCCCATGTAGTGATGGATAGGCTGGCCGTCCTTGTAGAAACGGCTGGTACCGTCGGGCATCAGGCCTTTCCCCTGGGTTTCGCGGATTTTTCCGCAAAGGTTGGTCTTCCCGGAGAGGCAGAATTTGCACTCGCCGCACTCTGGCGTATATAGAGGGATAACGTGGTCTCCGATCTCGACGCTTGTCACTCCTTCACCAACCGCTTCCACGATTCCGCCACCCTCGTGGCCTAGGATCGCTGGAAAGTTACCCTCTGGGTCCTCTCCGGAGAGCGTGAAGGCATCGGTGTGACACACACCGCTTGCGATGACTTTCACCAGCACCTCTCCCGCTTTCGGAGGCATCACATCCACTTCTTCGATTGACAGTGGCTGACCGGGGCCCCAGGCAATTGCCGCTTTCGATTTGATCATCTCAGCCATAACTCTCTCCTTTACTCACATTTGGAAGGCGGGAAACCGCCGGACTCGTCAGCTCATTGTATTTATTTCGTGTTTATTGATAATGGGGCTTTATATTAATTCACCATTACCAATGTGGAATAATTGTGCTGGTGAAAGCTGACGAAGGCAGGGGTATGTACCATTGGGAAGGCGTGAACGAATTCGTCGCTGTGGCGGAAACAGAAAACTTCACCCGGGCCGCCAAAAGGCTGGGCATTTCGACTGCCCAGGTCAGCCGCCAGATCAGTGCGCTTGAAGCCCGGCTATCCACTCGTCTTTTCTATAGAACGACTCGAAGGGTTTCCGCGACCGAGGCCGGGGCCAATGCCTCGCGCGCAGAACTGGAGGGGACGGGGATCCGGATCTCGGTCCTGCCGAACCAGGAAAATGTGCTGGCGCTGCGCCACGAGGGCGACGGCGCGCCGCCCTTCTACAACAACCGCCTGCTGCATGAGGGGTTCGTCACCTCGATGGCGCTGTCGTCGGATGAAAGGCTGCTGGTCACCGGCGCCGATGACGGGCAGGTGCGGGTCTGGGACACGCAGACCGGGCTGCAGCTTTACCAGTTTTCGCATTCACGCGACGCGCTGGTGCCCTTCGTCGGGGCCGATTTCACGCCCGAGGGCGATCACATCGTGTCCTGGGACAGCAATGAGGTGCGCCAGGTCTGGGCGATCGAGCCGTTGCAGGGCGACCTCTTCCAGACCGCCTGCCGCCTGCTGCCCTTCCAGGACGGCGTGCGCAGCGTCGAGGCCGTGGATGCCGTCGCGGCAGCCGACCCGCCGCCCGATCCTTGCGATGGGGCGCGATCCTGGGGCTTGGCGGCGGCTGACCGGCCCGCCCCCATGTCGCAGGACATGGAAAACACGACCGCATCCCCTTGCAGCCCCCTGCGGGCACACATAGGATTCCCTCCAAGCAACCCAAACCCGAGGCAGGCCCGATGCAAGATCCCCATGAGTTTTATATGAACACGCTGGTCCCGATGGTGGTCGAACAGACCAGCCGCGGCGAACGCGCATACGACATCTTCTCGCGCCTGCTGAAGGAACG
>CAXBBA010000571.1:0-1967 GCA_963973805.1 uncultured Halieaceae bacterium
GTCGCCGGGAAAGATAGGGCCGATATCCCGATGCCCTGGTATGTCGTCGCGGCCAATCACATCCACCACTCCCGGGGCGCTCCGTACGGCATCCAGGTCCAGGCGCGTGACGCGCCCGTGGGCGATGGTCGAGAGGCCCACATAGGCGTGCAGGCAGCCTTCCGGTGCGGCGAGGTCATCGATGTAGACCGCGGCTCCGCTGACATGGGCCGCTGCGCTCTCGTGGGGTACCGTCTGTCCCGCGGCGCCCCGGGGCGGTGGCGTTAGCTGCTCACCCATGGGCGACTCCTTCGAATACCCGAGTGGCGATGGAACCGTTGAATTCCAGCTGCAGTCGGCGCAGCAGATTACTTGCCACGGTGATGCGGTAGTCCGCGCTGGCCCGGGCGTCCGTGATCGGGCTGAAGTCGTGCTTCAGAGCCTCCATGGCCGGGGTGATATCCCCGTTGGCGAAGTCCATGTCCTGCAGCGCCGCTTCACAGGCCGCGGCGCGCTGGGGTATCGCCGCCATGCCGCCGCAGGCAATGCGGGCCCGGGTGATCCGGTGTCCGTCGAGTCCCAGGGCCGCGACGAGGCAGACCGATGAGATATCGTCCTCGAAGCGTTTGGAGATCTTGTAGGCACGAAGAAACAGGTCGCCGTCGCGACGGGGGAGCTGCAGGGACCGAATAAACTCACCGTCGCGCTGTGCCGTTTTGCGATAGTCGAGAAAGAACTCGGACAGGGGCAGGGTCCGCTCCCCTTCGGCGGATGCCAGCGCAACGCGGCCATCGAGGGCGAGGAGCACCGGCGGCCAGTCACCGATCGGTGAGGCGTTCGCCACGTTCCCGGCGACGGTACCGCGGGAGCGGATCTGCAGCGCACCAAAGCGTTCGATAAGTTCCGCGAGCTCCGGGTAGTCCTCGAGCAGGGCCGGCTGGGCCCGGCGATGCGTGACCGCGGCGCCGATGGAGAATCCCTCGCCGTCGACGCGCAGTTCCTGCAGCTGCGGTATCTGGCGCAGGTCCGCCACCGCGGGCAGGGTGCCCAGTCCCTGGGTGACCTCCAGCATGAGATCCGTGCCGCCGGCGACCAGGCGCAGGTCCGGGACGCTCCCGAGCAGGGCTGTCAGTTCGTCTACGGTGCGGGGCAGGTGATAGGCCTGCTCCCCGAGTTCCGAATGCGTGGAAGACCCCTGAAGGGATTCCAGCTCGGCGATGATCTCATTGCGGCGCGCCGAGTATGCGTCGTCCCGCGGACCATCCAGCACAGCCAGCGCCGCATCGATGATGGGCCGGTAGCCGGTGCAGCGGCAGAGGTTGCCGCCCAGCGCTTCGAGGATCAGATGGCGGTCCGCCGCGGCGTCGCTGTGGAACAGGGCGAACAGGGACATGACGAAACCCGGTGTACAGAAGCCACACTGGGAGCCATGGGCATCCACCATCGCCTGCTGTACGGGATGCAGCTCACCGGGTCGGCCCAGTTCCTCAACGGTAATGAGTTGCGCGCCCTGGAGGCTGCCCAGCGGCGCGATGCAGGAATTCATGGGTTCGAAGCACAGTTCGCCGCCATCGACGCGTGCGGTTACCACCGTGCATGCGCCGCAGTCGCCGGATGCGCAGCCTTCCTTGGTCCCGGTGCAGCGCGCGTCGTCGCGCAGGTAGTCGAGCACCGTGGCGTCCGGTGATGGCGCGGGGAGTTCGACCCTGCGGCCCTGGTGGAGGAATCGGATCATGGAGTTGCGTTCCCCCGAAGCATGCCTTGGTGTTCGATGAAGTCCATTACTTCCCTCAGGCCGTCCTCGCTCTTGAGATTGGTGAACTGAAAGGGGCGCTCGCCGCGCATGCGCCGGGCGTCCCGGTCCATGACCTCGAGGTCTGCCCCGACCAGCGGTGCGAGATCCGTCTTGTTGATGATGAGCAGGTCCGACTTGGTGATGCCGGGGCCACCCTTGCGAGGGATCTTGTCCCCCGCAGACACATCGATCA
>CAXBBA010000572.1:0-1957 GCA_963973805.1 uncultured Halieaceae bacterium
TATCGCCGGTGCGCCACATGGTGCGCACCACGGTGCAGGACATCGAACTCCACGGCCAGACCATTAGAGGCGGCGAGAACCTGGCGCTGTGGTACCCCTCTGGCAATCGCGACGAGCGCGCCCTCGAGAACCCCGACGTATTTGATATGGAGCGGGACAATCGCAACCAGCTCGCCTTCGGTTACGGTGGCCACATGTGCCTGGGCCAACATCTGGCGGTGCTGGAGATCGGCATATTCTATCGAGAACTGATGTCCCGACTGGACTCCATCGAGCTCGCAGGAGATCCCCAGTGGGTAGAAGCGATTTTCGTCGGCGGCATGAAATCCCTGCCCGTGCGCTACCGCTTCAAGTAGCCCACAATAGGCAGCACAACAACGCTGCGGACCACCGGAGGCCTGCATGACGGATTCCAACGCCGCCTATCTCACCGCTACCAACATCATCGACAGTGATGACGATGCGGTAATTGCCTATGCCCGAAGCCTCGTGGACCCGAGTGACGATCCCCGCACCCGGGCGGTCAAACTCTACTACGGCGTTCGGGACGATGTGCGCTACGACCCCTATACCGTCGGTTGGTCGCCCCGGGATTACAAGGCCAGCAGCACCCTGGCGAAAGGCGCGGGCTGGTGCGTACCCAAGGCCGTGCTCTATGCCGCTGTCTGCCGGTCCCAGGGCATACCGACTCGCCTGGGTTTCGCCGACGTGCGCAACCATCTTTCGACAGAGCGAATGCGCGAACGCATGAAGACCGATGTGTTCATCTGGCACGGCTACGTGTCGGTGTGCCTGCAGAACCGTTGGGTCAAGGCCACGCCCGCCTTCAATCTCTCCCTCTGTGAAAAGTTTGAGCTCAAGCCCCTGGAGTTCGATGGCGTCGAGGATTCGCTCTACCACGAGTTTGACGAGGCCGGTAACCGGCACATGGAATACCTGAGAGATCGGGGTGAGTTTGCCGACCTGCCCCTGCAGCGGATCCTCAGGGACCTCGAGACCTTTTACGGCGAAGGCGCCATAGTGCAGGAGGACAGCGCGAGCTTTCTCGCTGACGTGGACCGGGAAGTCTCATCCCTGACAGCGTCACGCTGACTTCCCTGGCGTGGCGCCTGGCACGTCGGAGCCTCTTCCCTCAGCTCCATTTTCGCGGGCTCTTGCCCTCGCTGCCCTACGGCGAGCTGGAGCGCCCAAGGCGTTGCTCCCAGACTTTCCTGCTCCCCAGCACCGCCAGCGCAATGAGGGACAGCGCCACCAGCCAGCGCAGGTCCACGACGTCCCCCGCGGATGCAAGCTGTCCGAGCTGCTGCCCCGCCAGCGCATACAGCACCACATAGGGAATCATGCCCAGGAGGCTGACGACCATAAAAGTCCCCAGACCTATCACCGTCAGTCCCATACCCGGATTGATCACGCTATCGGGCAACACCGGTGCGAGGCGCAGTATGAGCAGATACATCCAGCCTTCCTTGCGCACACCCGCATCCAGCTTGCGCAGGGAGCGACCAAAACGCTGCTCAACCCAGTCCCGGGCGATGTAGCGCGCGCCGAGAAAGGCCACGGCGCCTCCGAGGGTTCGACACAGCACCACCAGACCCACGGCCACGGTCAGCTCGAAGGCGGAGCCCGCAAACAACATGCACACCAGCGTACCGGGAATGCTGAAGCTCACGAGGAACACCAGCAGCGCAGAAAACAGCAGGTAAGCAGGCACCGGGTCCTTCTCAAAGCCTTCGAGCAAAGCCTGGTGATGGCTTTGCAGAGTGTCGAGATCGAAAAGATCGAGGCGCTCCACGATCAACGTGGCGGTGAGAAAAACAACCAGTACAAGCAAGAAGATAAGTCGACGCATTGAATGAGGTACCAGAAAAAAAGTGGCCGCCGCCGACATGGGCTGCCGGCGGCGGTGTAGCCATCAGGAAGTCAGCTGTTCTTTCAGTTCGTCGATCTTGCGCTGCAT
>CAXBBA010000573.1:0-1950 GCA_963973805.1 uncultured Halieaceae bacterium
GAAACCGTAGCCCGGGTGGATGGCCTGGGCACCGCTGCGCCGCGCCGCGTCGATGATCCTGTCGATAAGCAGATAGGACTGGGCGGCCGGCGCGGGCCCGATATGCACGGCGTGGTCGGCCTTCTGCACGTGGAGGGCGTCCCGGTCCGCGTCGGAGTACACCGCGACGGTGCCCACGCCCAGGCGCCGGGCCGTGGAAATCACCCGGCAGGCTATCTCACCGCGGTTGGCGATCAGGATTCGTTCAAACATCTGTCGTGTTCCCCCGGGTCCAGGCCGGTGTACGTTTTTCCAGGAAGGCACGCAGGCCTTCCTGTCCTTCGGTCGAAACCCGCAGGTGGGCAATGCGCGCGCTTGTGTCAGCGATGACCGCCTCATCGACGGGGCGACCGCTAAAATCCTGCACCAGGACTTTGGCTTCCCGCAGTGCCGCGGGGCTGTTGGCCAGCAATTCTTTGATCAACGACTCCACGCGATCGTCGAGGGCCTCCAGCGCACACACCTCGTGGACCAGGTGAATCTGTTCGGCGCGCCGGGCATCAAAGCGTTCGGCACTGAGAAACAGGCGCCGCGCCCAGCGCGGTCCGATGGCTTCGATGACGTGGGGGCCGATGGTGGCGGGAATCAGGCCGATGCGCGCCTCGGTGAGGCCGAAGCGGGCGTTGTCCGCCGCCACGGCCATGTCGCAGCAGCTGATCAGGCCCACGGCGCCGCCGAAGGCATAGCCCTGGACTCGCGCGATCGTCGCCTGGGGAAGGGTCTTCAGCGCGAAGAGCATCTCGGCCAGAGCCCGGGCGTCGTCCATGTTGTGGCCGTAGTCGTAGTCCGCCATGCGCTGCATCCATGCCAGGTCACCGCCGGCGGAGAAGCTCTTGCCGGATGCCTGGAGGACAACCACGCGCACGCTTTCGTCCTCGCGCAGCGCATCGAAGTGCGAGCGCAGAAGGGCGATCATCGCGTCGTCGAACGCGTTGTGTTTGTCGGGGCGGTTCAGGGTGACGCGGGCGATACCGCGCTCGTCCCGCTCACACAGCACCAGTTCCTTGATCGCAGAGTTCGTCACGATGGTCTCCTACATGCGGAACACGCCGAAGCGTGATTCCGGTACCGGGGCGTTGAGGGCGGCGGACAGCGCGAGGGCCAGCACCTGGCGCGTGTCCACGGGGTCGATGACACCGTCATCCCAGAGTCGCGCCGACGCGTAAAAGGGGTGCCCCTGGACGTCGTAGCGTTCCAGGATCGGCGCTTTGAACGCGGCCTCTTCCTCGTCGCTCATGGCATGGCCATCCCGGGCCAGCTGGTCCTGCTTGACGGTCGCCAGCACGCTCGCCGCCTGCTCGCCGCCCATGACCGAGATGCGTGCGTTGGGCCACATGAACATGAAGCGCGGGTCGTAGGAGCGACCGCACATGGCATAGTTGCCGGCGCCGAAGGAGCCGCCGATGATGACCGTGAACTTGGGTACATCTGCACAGGCCACGGCGTGGACCATCTTGGCACCGTGCCGGGCGATGCCCTCGGCTTCGTACTCCCGGCCCACCATGAAGCCGGTGATGTTCTGCAGGAACAGCAGGGGGATGCGCCGCTGGGCACAGAGCTCGACGAAGTGCGCGCCCTTCACCGCGGACTCGGAGAAGAGGATGCCGTTGTTGGCGACGATACCCACGGGATAGCCGTGGAGGCGCGCAAAGCCGCAGACCAGGGTGTCCCCGAACAGCGCCTTGAACTCGTCAAAGGCGGAGTCATCGACGATGCGGGCGATGATCTCGCGGACATCGAAGGGCTGGCGCCGGTCGGCGGGAATGATGCCGTAGATGTCGTCCGCCGCATAGCGGGGCTCCCGCGGCTGCGAAACCTCGATATCCACCTGCTTCCGGGAGTTGAGATTTGCCACCGCCTGGCGCAGCAGGGCAATGGCGTGTTCGTCGTTCTCTGCGTAGTGGTCTGTCA
>CAXBBA010000574.1:0-1944 GCA_963973805.1 uncultured Halieaceae bacterium
GGTGCAGTACCACTTGGACAAGGGAGAGCCCGAGCCCCTGTCGCAGGCGCGCAAGGCTGAGCTCGAGGCGCAAATCCGGGATCAGCTGGAGGCTCACAACGCGGTGATAGTGGCGCACTACTACACCGCGCCCGAGATCCAGGCCCTGGCCGAGGCCACCGGTGGCTGCGTATCAGATTCCCTCGAAATGGCCCGTTTTGGTCATGATCACGATGCGGACACTCTGATCGTCGCCGGTGTGCGCTTTATGGGCGAAACGGCCAAGATTCTCACACCGGACAAGCGGGTTCTCATGCCTACGCTTGAAGCCACCTGCTCTCTGGATCTGGGCTGCCCCGTCGAGGAGTTTTCAGCTTTCTGTGATGAGCACCCCGATCGTCAGGTGGTGGTCTATGCCAATACCTCCGCCGCCGTGAAGGCCCGGGCAGACTGGGTTGTGACCTCCAGCATCGCTCTGGATGTGGCGGAGCACCTGGCAGATCAGGGCGAGAAGATTATCTGGGCACCGGATCGCCACCTGGGCGACTACGTGCGCCGCGAAACCGGCGCCGACATCGTTATGTGGGACGGCGCCTGCATCGTCCATGAGGAGTTCAAGGCGCGGGCGCTATTGGATCTCAAGCGCGTGTATCCCGATGCGGCGGTGCTGGTGCATCCCGAGTCTCCGGCCAGCGTTATCGAGTTGGCCGATCGCGTGGGTTCCACCAGCCAGATCATCAATGCGGCGGTGGAAATGGATAACCCCCAGTTCATCGTCGCCACAGACCACGGCATTTTCTACAAGCTGCAGCAGCAGGCGCCCGACAAGCAGTTCATCATCGCGCCCACTGCCGGTAACGGCGCGACCTGCCGCAGCTGCGGCAACTGCCCGTGGATGGCCATGAACGAGTTGGAGACACTGGCGACGGTCTTCGACCGGACAGACAACGAGATCTTCGTGGACCGGGAGCTCGGAGAGCGGGCGATGGTGCCCCTGCGTCGAATGCTGGAGTTCTCAGGCAAACGCCGCGCCGCCTGAGTATCAGGACTCCAGCATCTCCCGCATGCGGGCGATGTCCGTCAGGCGCTGATTGATGCGAGCACCCGTCGTGTAGTCATTGCCCACGAGCTTCAACGCATAGCGCAGTTGCTTCTCGGCTTCGTCCAGCACGCCGTTCAGAATGAAATACTCAGCCCGGGCCTGGTGCAGGCCCTGGATGTTCCCCGCCAGCCCCCGCACCTCTGCCAGCAGATACCAGAGGTAGGGGTCATTGGCCTTTACCTTGCTCTGTTCCGTCAGTACCTGTTCGGCGATGTGGGACTGCTGGTCCTGCATCAGGGCTTCAGCATAGGTGATGGTCAGCGGGTGGTTGCCCGGGCTCAGGCGCAGGCGTGCCGCGAGCTTCTCCGCCGCTTTGTGCGGCTGGTTGCGGGCCATCTCGATGCGCGCATCAGCAATGATGTACTCCAGGCGGTTCGGCGCCGCTGCCCAGAGAGAATCCAGTTCCAGTGCCGCTTCATCGGGGCGCCCCGCATCGGTCAGCGCCAGCACCAGACCGTAGCGGGCGGCGGTGGTGGAGCGCGGTGTTCCTTCCAGCTGTTTGCGGAACGTGGCCACGGCTTCTTCGGGGGTATTGGCCAGTTGATTCATGGCCCGTGCCCGCATGAGCTGGTAATCCAGGTTCGTCGGGCGAATCTGCTTGGGATACTGGCGTGCGCGGTTGCGGGTGTCGGCGATGCGGTTTTCCGACAAGGGGTGCGTGCGCAGAAATTCCGGTACGCGACTGCCGGTGGCGTAGCGCGATGCCTGCAGCATGCGATCGAACATGGACGATGCGGCGTGGGGATCCATGCCTGCGGCCACAATCGTCTTCATCGCCACCCGGTCAGCTTCGGATTCATTGCTGCGAGAGTACCGTAGCGCCTGGTCCTGGGCAGCGGCCTGGGCGGCGGTCAACGCCGCCA
>CAXBBA010000575.1:0-1944 GCA_963973805.1 uncultured Halieaceae bacterium
GTCTCGGACTAGAGGAGCTCACGCACATTGACCTCTACAGTTGTTTCCCGTCGGCGGTGCAGGTGGCCTGCCGCGCCCTGGGTCTGTCAGTGGATGATCCCCGGGGGCTGACGGTCACCGGGGGGCTGACGCTCTTCGGTGGGCCGGGGAACAACTACAGTCTGCATGCCATCGCCGAGATGGTGCAGCGCCTGCGCGCGACGCCCGATGGCGCGGGTCTGGTAACCGCCAATGGGGGTTACCTCACCAAGCACGCGGTGGGGGTGTATGCCTCTACAGCCGGGGCTGAGCCCTGGGCTCCCGGGGACGACGCTGCGCTGCAGGCCGTTCTCGATGAACGGCCCCGTCCGGAACTCGTCGCCGAGGGCGACGGTCGTTTCCTCATCGAGGGGCATGCGGTGACTTACCAGGGGGGCGAACCGTCCGCTGCGATACTGGTGGGTCGTCTGGCCGGCGGCGAGCGCTGTGCTGCGACTTCCCGCGACTCCGTCGTGATGGAACGGCTCATTCAGGAAAATTGCGTTGCGGTGCACGGCACTGTGACTCACAGCGAAGGGGTCAACACCTTCGCTTTTTAGTCGTAGGCGCCGCTTCGGCGCCATACCCTGCAAACCTTGATTCAGCGCAACGCGTGTGTAAGCCGCGATCGCTACAGTATGTCTACGGCATATTGTGTTGCTGGATCTAACTATAAGGAGAAAGCCATGGATCATGCTCACTGTGGTTATGCACCCCGAGTCCTTGCGCTGGCGGTGGCCCTGGGGACGTCCGTACTGGCGTCGTCGGCCCTGGCCGCGAAGTTCGATCTCGGTCCCTTCGAAGCCACGTTTACCTCCCGCCTTTCCGTGGGAGCCAGCTGGCGTACGGAAGACCCCTCGTACCGCGTTGTAACTCCGGGTAACACCGACGGGCGCGGACAGGCGTCGTCAAGCACGGCGGACGACGGCAACCTGAACTACGACAAGGGGGATATGTACTCCCTGGTGTTTCGTGGTCTCCACGATCTCGACCTGAACGCCGGTACCTGGGGCGTGTTTACCCGGGTGAAGTACTGGTACGACTATGAACAGGCGAACGGCAAGGTTCTCCACGGTCACGCGGCCACGGACTATGCCGTGAACCAGGAACTCGACATGAGCGAGTTCGAAGACCTGGCCCAGGACAAGGGCATTGAGTTCCTTGATTACTACGTCTACGGGGAGTTTGATCTGGATGGCAAACCCCTGGAGTTGCGCGCGGGAAACATGGTGCTCAACTGGGGCGAGAACCTGTTTATCCAGAACGGCGTGAACGTGGTGGCGCCCTTTGACGTCACGGCGCTGCGTCGCCCCGGCACCGAGATTCGCGAGGCGCTGCTGCCGGTGGGCATGGTTTATGGGAACTTCGGTGTTACCTATAACCTCAGCGTCGAGGCGTTCTACCAGTATGACTGGCAGCGCACGATTGTGGATGAGTGCGGCACCTACTGGAGCTCCTCCGACCCCTACGGTGGTGGATGCGACTACCTCACGGTCACCGCGTCGGTGCCCGACGCCGATCAGGTCGGGGGCATCTTCCAGCTCGATCGCGCCCCCGATGAGGAGGCCAGTGATTCAGGGCAATGGGGTATTTCCGCCCGCTACTTCGCCGAATCCCTGAACGCCACGGAGTTCGGGTTCTACTACATGAACCTGCACAACCGCACGCCGATCTTCAGCGCCATCAACACGCCGGATCAGCTCGGTCAGCCGGTTCTGAACCCGGCGGTGCAGCCGAACTACTTCTTTGAGTTCGTAGAAGATATCGAAGTCTACGGCGTGAGCTTCACCACCAATGTGGGGGAGTGGGCCTGGTCCGGTGAGGCCAGCTATCGTCCGGACTTCCCGCTGCAGATCAACACCGTGGAGCTGCTCCAGGCACTGGCGCTGGGCAGCTTCGCGGAGTGGTCGCCCATGCTCCAGCGTT
>CAXBBA010000576.1:0-1926 GCA_963973805.1 uncultured Halieaceae bacterium
AGACAAGATCACCGCGCTGCGGGAACTGTGCGAGGAACGGAAGCTCACCCTCGACGCCTGCGCCTACATGGGCGACGACCTGCCGGATCTCGCGGCGATTCAGGCGGCCGCCATCGGCATGACCGTCGCCGATGCCTGCAGCGCCGTGGCCCGGGCGGCCGACTGGCAGTCGGGCTACGCGGGGGGCTGCGGCGCGGTGCGCGAGGCCAGTGAGGCCCTGCTGGAAGCCCGGGGTCAGCGCCGGGACCTCGAGGCGGAATACGCACTGTGAAGAAACGCCTGTCGGTACCCCTGCTGCTGGGCGCGGCGGCCCTGGCCTACCTGCTCACGGGCGAAACGCCGCCGCTGATTCAGGACGGGCCTTTCCCGTCCGAAGAGGCACGTCCCGCACCCCAGAGCTACGCCCGGGGTGTCAGCGTGCGGGAATTCGGCCCTGACGGCGTGCTCCGCGACCGCACGGATGCCCGGGAACTCCGCCGCTACCCCCAGCAGGCGCTGGTGGAACTCGACGCCCCCCAGCGCTGGCATTACGCCGACGAAGGGCCGTGGCAGGCGAGCGCCGAAAACGGCGTGCTGCTGGAGCGGCGCGAGCACCTCCGACTGACGGACGACGTGCGGCTGCGCTACGATACGGAGGGTGTGGAGTTCCTCACCCAGAGCATGGTGCTCGATCTGCGCCAGCGCAAAGCCCGCAGCGAGACCCCGGCCCAGGCGTGGCAGGGAGACAATGTCATGCAGGGAGGAAGGCTCTTCGTGGATCTGGACAGGCAACTGGCAACGCTCTCCCAGGGCGTACGGACGGTCTATGAACCCGAGTAGACTCATCCCTGCCCTGGCCCTGCTGCTCACCCTGCTCGCGTCCCGGGGCCTGGCGCTGCCGGACGATCGCAACCAGGCCATCGAAATCACCGCCGAGCGCGCGCTGCGCGACGAGAAAGCCGGCTACACCGTTTACACCGGCGACGTCATTCTGGTGCAGGGCAGCCTGCGCATCGAGGCGGAGCGGCTGACGATTTTCCACGACAGCGAGGCGGCCAACCGCATCGTGGCCACCGGCTCCCCGGCAACGCTTTCGCAGCAACCCGAGGTCGACAAACCCCTGGTCACCGCCCGCGCCGGACGCATCATCTACGAAAAAACCCAGGAACGGGTCCTGCTGCGCGAAGACGCGATGATCGAACAGGACGGCGCCGTGGTCAGCGGAGAATCCATCGACTACTTCATGACCGAGCAGCGCGTGCGCGCGGACGCGGGGTCCGACGACGCCAGCGACCGGGTTCAGGTAATCATCCCCGCCGGAGTCATTTCGGCGAACCAGGAAGAAGAAGAGCCCGCGGCCACGCCCGACGAGGCCGGAGCCACGGAAGCTCCCGAGGACCAGGAGGCGACCGATGGCAGTCCTGACAGCCCGTAATCTGGCCAAGGCCTACCGGGGCCGCGCCGTCGTCAAGGATGTCAGCCTGACCGTCGAAAGCGCCCAGGTCGTCGGCCTCCTCGGCCCCAACGGCGCGGGCAAGACCACCTGTTTCTACATGATCGTCGGCATCGTCGCCGCCGACGATGGCCGCATCGAAATCGACGGCAACAGCATCACCGGCATGGCCATGCACGAACGGGCGCGCCGGGGCATCGGCTACCTGCCCCAGGAAGCCCCCATCTTCCGGCGCATGAGCGTGGGCGACAATATTCTTTCGATCCTCGAGACGCGCCGGGACCTGAAACGCAAGGAACGGCTGCAACGTCGCGATGAACTCCTCGAGGAATTTCACGTCAGCCACCTTCGGGACAGCCTCGGACAGGCACTCTCCGGCGGCGAGCGGCGACGGGTCGAAATCGCCCGGGCTCTGGCGATGGAACCCCAGTTCATCCTCCTCGATGAACCTTTCGCCGGCGTGGACCCCATCTCCGTGGGCGACATCAAAAACA
>CAXBBA010000577.1:0-1924 GCA_963973805.1 uncultured Halieaceae bacterium
AGTTCGAGAACGTGGAGCAGCCCATGTAGTGCAGCAGCGGCTTGCCATCCAGGGAAAAACGGCTGCTGCCGTCGGGCATCACGCCCCGGCCCTGGGTCTCACGGATCGACTGGCAGAGGTTGGTCTTGGGATGGAGGCAGAAGTCGCATTCGCGACACTCGGGGGTATACAGGGGGATCACATGGTCCCCGGGCTGCACACTGGTAACGCCGGGGCCGGTCTCGACGACAACCCCCGCGCCTTCGTGTCCGAGGATCGCCGGGAAGGCGCCTTCGGGATCGTCCCCCGACAGCGTGAATGCATCGGTGTGACATACGCCCGTGGCCTTGATTTCCACCAGCACTTCGCCGGCGCGGGGACCATCAAGGTCCACTTCCATCACTTCGAGGGGCTTCCCCGCTCCGAGGGCTACTGCGGCGCGTGTCTTCATGGCTTTACTCCGGAAGTACCGATTGGGCTCCGGAGTAAAACACAGATCCTTTAAGGGTTAAATCAGGCGCGGGCCCGCACAGTTCTGTCACCGCCCGCCGGGGCGGAAGCGCCCCCTGCCTGGGACTTGCGACGACGGCGGCGGCGCCGCGACGGGGCCGTATTGGCGCGCGCTTCGTCGCCTCCCCTCGCTCCCTGGCGCGGCTTCGCCCCAGACGGCTTGCGCGGACGACTCTGTTCCCGGTCCGAATCCGGCTCCTCCTCCTCGGCGGTGTCGTCAAAGCCCTCGGGCAGGGGAAGGCGCTGGATCTTCTGGCGTGTGAGTTTCTCGATGGCCCGCAGCAGAGGGACGTCTTCGTCCGTCACCAGCGAATGGGAACTACCCGAGGCCCCAGCCCGCCCCGTGCGACCGATGCGATGCACATAGTCTTCGGGTACGGAGGGAAGATCGAAATTCACCACGTGGGGCAGTTGGTCGATGTCCAGTCCGCGGGCGGCGATATCCGTCGCCACGAGCACCTGCAGCTTGCCGTTCTTGAAGTCCGCGAGCGCTTTCTGGCGTGCATTCTGGCTCTTGTTGCCATGAATCGCCGCCGATTCTATGCCGTCACGCTGCAACTTCTTGCACAGGCGATTGGCGCCGTGTTTGGTGCGCGTGAACACCAGCACCTGGGGCCAGCCCTCAGTCTTGATCAACTGGGTGAGGAGCCCGGTCTTGCCGGCGCGGGAAACGCGGTAGACCGCCTGGTCCACCAGCTCCGTGGTGCTGTTGGGCGGGCTGATCTCCACGGTCTCGGGATCCACCAGATAGCGCGATGACAGCGAGCGGATTTCCTTCGAAAACGTGGCGGAAAACATCAGGGTCTGGCGGTTGCGAGGCAACTGATCGACGATGCGACGAATGTCGTGGATAAAGCCCATGTCCAACATGCGGTCCGCTTCATCGAGCACCAGCACTTCGACGGCGGAAAAGTCGACAGCTCCCTGGCGAGCGAGGTCCAGCAGGCGACCCGGCGTTGCCACCAGGACGTCAGTCCCGCGGGCCAGGGCCTGGATCTGGGGGCCGGGTTTCACGCCACCGAAGACCACCGCACTGCGGAGCTCGAGGTAGCGCCCGTAAGCAACCACCGATTCATGCACCTGCAACGCCAACTCCCGCGTCGGTGTTAACACCAGTGTCCGCACCTGGCGACTGCGGGCCTGGCCCACAAAGGCGAGGCGCTGAAGGATGGGCAGAACAAACGCAGCGGTCTTGCCGGTGCCGGTCTGGGCCGCCGCGAGGAGGTCGCAACCGTCAAGTACAAGGGGAATGGTGCGTTGCTGGATTGGGGTGGGAACGCTGTAATTGCGATCCTTGAGCGCTCGCACCAGATCAGATGCAAGGCCCAGATTTTCAAAATTCATAGCTATAAAGTCCATCAGCGAAATTGCCGCATGGCAAGATCCCTGGGGACCAGTCATGCATGAGGTTTGGCCGCGAGACCGGACAATTCCA
>CAXBBA010000578.1:0-1919 GCA_963973805.1 uncultured Halieaceae bacterium
GCGGACAAGGTTGCGCGTTTTCGCGACGAGGGCCATGACATCGTCGTCGTGGTGTCGGCGATGAGCGGTGAAACCAATCGCCTGATCGATCTTGCGCACGAGATCCAGGACCAGCCCGTGCCCCGCGAGATGGATGTGCTGGTGTCCACGGGGGAGCAGGTGACTACCGCGCTGCTGTCCATGGCGCTGCAGAAGCGGGGCAAGGATGCGCGAAGCTATAACGGCTCCCAGGTGCGCATTCTCACGGATGATGCCCACACCAAGGCGCGCATCCGCGATATCGATGATCAGCGGCTCCACGCGGATCTGGCGGCGGGACGGGTGGTCGTCGTGGCCGGTTTCCAGGGTGTGGACGAAAACGGCAACATCACCACGTTGGGACGGGGTGGTTCCGATACCACCGCCGTCGCCCTGGCCGCCGCCTTGAACGCGGATGAGTGCCAGATTTACACCGACGTGGACGGCGTTTACACCACGGACCCGCGGGTTGTGGATGGTGCCCGGCGTCTGGACAAGGTCACCTTCGAAGAGATGCTCGAAATGGCGAGCATGGGTTCGAAGGTACTGCAGATTCGCGCGGTCGAATTTGCCGGCAAATACAACGTACCGCTGCGGGTCCTGCACAGTTTCAAGGAAGGGCCCGGCACACTGATCAGCCTGGAAGAGGGAGATGTCATGGAGACGCCAACGATTGCGGGGATCGCTTTCAATCGCGACGAGGCCAAGTTGACGATTCTGCGAGTGCCCGACATGCCCGGTGTGGCCTACCGGATTCTCGGTCCCATCGGCGAGGCCAACATCGAGGTGGATGTGATCCTGCAGAACGTGGCCGAGGACAACTCCACGGACTTTACCTTCACCGTGGGACGCACGGATCTGGAGCGCGCCAAGGCGATTCTGGAGCGCGTCGCCGGTGAGCTGGGTGCCCGGGAAGTGCGGGCAGACAGCCGCATTGCCAAGATCTCGGTGGTGGGCGTGGGTATGCGTTCCCATGCCGGCGTTGCCAGCCAGATGTTCTCTGCCCTGGCCGAGGTCGGCATCAATATCCAGATGATCACGACCTCAGAGATCAAGATATCTGTCATTATTGAAGAGAAGTTCCTGGAGCTGGGCGTGCGGACCCTGCATTCATCCTTTGAACTGGATGCGGAACCGATGGACGAGTCTGCTGCCTAAGGACCTGAAGCGCCGGTGGTCGCCGGCGCCGAACGAGGACACAGCATCATGCTTATCCTGACGCGCAAAGAGGGAGAATCCCTGCGCCTGGGCGATGACATTACCGTGACCGTGGTCAGCGTGAAGGGTGGCCATGTGCGTATCGGCGTGACTGCGCCGCGCGATGTGGCCGTGCATCGCGAAGAGATTTATCAGAAGATCAGCGACGAAGAGGCATCGGAAGGGGAGTTGCCGGACAATTCCTGAAAACGGGTTTTACCCCGACGAAAGGGGTGGTAGAATCGCGCGCCTCACGAGCGGGAGCCCCCGCCGCTGAGACCCGGAGAAGTGGCCGAGTGGCTGAAGGCGCGCCCCTGCTAAGGGCGTATACGTTAATAGCGTATCGAGGGTTCGAATCCCTCCTTCTCCGCCATTTCCTCCATCTCTTCGCTCCCCCGGCTCCCCCAAACCAACGATTCCCTGCTCGTCCCGGCGGCTCTCCCCGGCTCGGCTCTCCCCAATTAACGGGGTACTGCCTGTGTCCGCGGCCAGGTCAGTTTGCGCTGATCCAGGCCCAGGTCAACAAACAGAGGATTGAACTATGAAGTTGGTGTCTTACGAGGTCGAGGGTGCAGCAACCTACGGCGCGGTGAAGGACGGCGGTATTGTGAACCTCGCCCGTCGAATGGGCTCAGATTACCCCGACCTGGCGTCCATACTGGACACGCAACTTGATAGCGCTCGGGATATCGTGGCGACTGCAG
>CAXBBA010000579.1:0-1911 GCA_963973805.1 uncultured Halieaceae bacterium
CAAGCGGCGCAGTCGCGCGATTATCGATAACCTGAACCGGGACCTGCTGGCGGTGCTGGGGGCGATACCGGACCCCATGTTCGAGATTGATGAGCAGGGGCGCTTCATCAACGTGTGGGCCAACCACCAGCACTCATCGCTGGTTCCCAGAGGTATGGAGCTCACGGGCCGGACCATCGACCGCACCCTGCCGCCCGCAGTGGTGTCGGTGCTGCGGGATGCGTTTGCCGAGGCCGACGAGTCCGAAACCTCCGTAGGGCGCCAGCTGCTGATTCCCGTGGCATCGGGGGACCGCTGGTTCGAGTTGTCCATTTCGAAAAAGCAGTCGTCTACAATCCTCAAGCACTATATCGTGCTCGCCCGGGACGTGACCGAGCGTATGGACTCGGAGCGCGAGCTGCGCGAAACCCGCAGCCGCGCCGCCCGCGATGCTTCCCTGGACGCGCTCACGGGCCTGCCCAACCGCCTGGCGGCGCTGGAGGTGCTGGAGCAGCGGGTTACGGAGCCGCGCTACCAGCAGCGCCAGATGGCCGTGGTCGTACTGGACCTCGATGACTTCAACAAGGTCAACGACAACCGGGGTCACAGTTCCGGTGACGCGATTCTTCGCGAGGCCGCACGGCGCCTGCAGAGCGTCGTACGCGACAACGACACGGTGGCCCGCCTGGGTGCGGACGAATTTATCCTGCTCCTCGACGGCGTTCGAGGTATCGAAAGCGCGACGCAGACCGTGGAAGTGATCCTCGAAACCTTCCGCGAGCCATTCCCGGTGCACGGTCGGGACCTCCTGGTGACCCTCAGTGCCGGTCTGGCCATGTTTCCCGGCGATGACGAGCATTCAGCGGAGTTACTGCGCAAGGCCGACTCCGCCATGCACCATGCCAAGCTCTCTGGCAAGAATACGCTGACGGTCTACAAGGACACCCTGAATCGTGGCGCGGAGCGCCGCCTGGCTATCGAGGAGCATCTCCACGGTGCTCTGGAGCGGGATGAACTGCAGGTTTACTACCAGCCCAAGGTGAATCTGCAGACGGGGCTGATCGGCGGCGCCGAGGCGCTCCTGCGCTGGCAGAGTCCGGTGCTGGGTAGCGTGAGTCCGGAAGAATTCATCCCCATTGCGGAGCGCACGGACCAGATAGTGAAGCTGGGGGACTTCGTGCTTGATCGGGCCCTCGCCGATGGCGCCAGCTGGGCGGCGGGCAGGGGGGGCGCCTTCACCATGGCGATCAATATATCGCCGCGGCAGTTCCGGGACATGTCCCTCGAGACAAAGATACATCGGGCGCTTCAGTGCCATGGCTTCGCGCCCACCTCGCTGGAACTGGAGATCACCGAGGGTCTGCTCATGGAAGAGAACGAGCACCTCGATCGAACCCTGGCGCAGCTCAAGGCCCTGGGTATTCGCCTGGCCATGGATGACTTCGGCACGGGCTACTCCTCCCTGAGCTACCTGCGTACCTATCCCTTCGATGCCATCAAGATCGACAGGAGCTTCGTCAGCGATATGGAGCGATCACCCAAGGATCTGGAGCTGGTGAACGCCGCCATCGCCATGGGCCACGGGCTGGGCATGACCGTTATCGCAGAAGGTGTGGAGCGGGCGGAGCAGGCCCGCTATCTACGCACCCAGCGCTGCGATTTTGGTCAGGGCTACTTCTGGAGTGCCCCGGTGAGCGCCGGGGAATTCAGCGTGCTGTTGGAGCAGGGGTACCAGAGCGCTTTCACCGGTGGCGTCCCGGCGAAACCGGTGTGGGGCCTCAGCTGATATCCGCCTCACCCGATAGCACGGGGGCGGCATCCAGGTCTTCCGCATCCATCATCACCGCGACCCGTTCCAGGGACGACACCAGCTGATACTGCTCCCAGCGGGGCAGCGCCGCGAAGCGGCGGGCGAAGCTCTCCTGCAGGGGC
>CAXBBA010000580.1:0-1909 GCA_963973805.1 uncultured Halieaceae bacterium
CGACGCGGGTAAACAGCGCCGCCGGTCCAAGGTCATAGCTGAGGCCGAGATTGGCGGACCAGTTGCTGAAGCTGTCCTTTCGGTCCGCCGGGCGATAGAAACGACAGGAGGATAAAGTGGGCTCGCAGGCGTCCCCGTCCCCGGTCTGGTTGTCGTAATCGTAGCGAGTCCCGGACAGGCGCAGCCCCCCCTCGACGCGCCAGCGTGCACCCAGGTCCACGCTACCCTGGGCGAAGGCGCCCAGGTCCAGGGCGTCCACTTCGTAGTCGTAGTGCACCCCCTGGGGCAGATTCGGACTGAAGGGCTCATCCTGGGTTTCCTTCAACCATCCCCGCGTCGCGTCCGCGTCCACGCCCAGCACCCAGCGGAAATCCCCCTCGCCACTGTGAAGCGCGGACTGGAAGCCCACACTGCGGTGGCCGTTTTTCTCCCGGGGCTGCCAGGGAAAGAAGTGCTGGAGAAACTCCATCTGGTTGCTGCGCAGATAAGGCGTGATGGTCAGGCGTCGCCCCTGGGACAGCTCCCGCGTGGCGCTCAGGTGAGCCCGCAGGGACCAGGCGTCGCGGTAGGCTTCGGGATTGGGGTTCTCCCGGCTTGCGCTCTCGTCCTCGTAGATCTCAAAACCCTCGACGAATCCCGCAGTCTCCTGATTGAGGTTGGAACCGGCAAGCACGCCGGTCAAGTCCCAGGAACCTGCGCGGCGATCCTGGCGCAGGGTGAACTTTTGCTGATCGTAGCCGGAATCATCCTGGAAGCCGCCGTAGCTCGATGCCTGCACATTCAGTGCCACCCCCGCCTCGGGCAGGGCGACGCCCGCCAGCACACGGTAAAAATCCCGGGAGCCGGACTCCACGCGCAGCGTATCTGTCGAGGTCTGCACCGACGCCGTGATCACGTTGATCACGCCGTGCATGGCGTTGCTGCCATAGACAGCCGTGGCGGGCCCCCGAAGCACCTCGACGCGCCCCGCCTGGGCCAGATCCACATCAAACAGCTGATTCACGTTGCAGAACCCCGGGGCGCGAAGTTCGATGCCGTCGGCAGCGGTCAGGAACGAACCACAGCTGCCTGCGCCCGTGAGCACGGGGGAGCGCAGAGAGATGAGGGATTCCTGGCCGTTGTTGCGGCTGATCCAGGTGCCCGCGGAGCGCTGGAACAACTGATTGCTGTGCTGCAGCGACGTGAAGGCAACGTCCTCCCCGGTGATGCGGGACCAGGACATGGGCAGCAGACGCCCATCCACGGCATCGCGCGTCGCGGTGACGAGCGTGGTCTCGAGCGCCTCAGGTTCCTGGGCACTGGTGGCCGCGGGAAGGGCCATGGCCAGTGCGAGCGCCGGAACCGTGCGCCGCGCTGCGCCGCGCCGCCTGCAAGGAGGAATACAAAACATACCAATGACTACTTATTGTTCGAGGGTGGGCATAGTAGCGCCAGGCACCCACCGGGTTCCACCAGCACGCCGACGGAACGATAATGGCGATTACTGGCGCAGGAGAATGTCACCGTGAATAACTATCAGTTCCGAACCATCAACACTGAAGACGAAGGCTACGGCGACGCGATCGCCTACTCCCTGTCCGCCTACGATGCCGCCCCCCTGAGCCACCTCCGCCAGGCCTTCCCCGCCTTCGTCGTCGCCTTTCGCAACGACCAGATCGTCGCCGTCTGCGGCTTTCGCAGCGGACGCGGCGGTCTGCTGCTGGAACAGTTCATGAGCGAACCGGCGGACCGCTACCTCGCCTCCCATGGCGAGGCCTCGGTTTCGCGCAGCGCGATTGTGGAACTCGGCGCCTACCGCGTGAAGTCCCCGGCTCTGACCCCCCTGTTCTCGGCCCAGATCGACCGCCTGCTCGTCGAGCGTGGCTTCAGCCATGCCCTGGCGCTGTCCACCACCTCCGCGCGCAGCGTG
>CAXBBA010000581.1:0-1909 GCA_963973805.1 uncultured Halieaceae bacterium
GAGCCTGGGGCGGGATGATTACCACACCGCGCTCGAGCGCTACGAAGCGCGGGTCGCGCACGATCCCTCGGCGGCCTGCGAGGCGGTGGATGCGGTCTGGGCTCCCCAGGCGTCCGCCGACGGTGAGTCCGTCGAGGACAGCTGCGATGCCGCCGTGACGCAGCTGCTCTATGGGGGCTATGCGCGCTGGTTTCCCCCCGTGCTCTACGCGGTGTTGCTCGGTCCCGTTGCTGCGATGATCTATCGCGTGGTGGCGGTGCTGGCGTCCCGCGGGGGACAGGCGACGGCGCAGTCCCTGCTCCACTGGCTGGACTGGGTGCCCGCGCGGCTCCTGGCACTGACCTTCGCGCTCACGGGCGATTTTGTGGCGGTGTTTGAAGGGGGTGGTCTGCGCGCCTTGTTCCGCGATGCGCCGACACCGCAGCTGCTGCGCGACGTCGCTCGCCGCGCCTGCGATCACCGCGGTGCCCGCCCCCTCGGAGCATTGCTCTATCGCAGCGCGGGTCTGTGGTTGCTGTTTATTTCCCTGGCCTACCTGTTGATCTGAGGCGCCACGCTAGCCATGCCGGGATCCCAGACCACGACAACGCTGGCGCCGAAGGAGCTGCCGCGGCACACCGAAGAACACGCCTGGTGCTGGTGCGGTGTCATCCTGTTCCATCCCGACGCAGCGCGCATGGGCGCCTGTGCGTACTGGGCGGGAAAAAGTTCGAGCTTCTCCATCGGTCGTCGCGAGCCGGAGTTTCGCCGTGAAGAAGGTGCGGGCTGGACGCTGGAAGAGCGCACGGTCAGCCGTCACGCGCTGACCATGGAGCGCCAGGGTTCCGCCTGGGAGCTGAGCCGCACGACCGGGAGCTCCCGGGTCCGCGTGGATGGTGAGGAACTCGGTGCGTCCCTGACGCTGGCGGGGGAGCGGGCGCGGGATGGCGTGGTAGTGATCCTGGGCGATCGCGTGGTGCTGCATCTGCGCTATCGCCCGGAGCGCGTGGAGGATGCCGGTGTTGTGCAGGCCGAAGAGCGGTCGCGGCTGCTTGCCCGGCTTCCCGGCGTGTCCCTGGCCGCCCGGCGATTGCGCCGCGAGGTGGCTCGTGCCGCGGCTTCCGACGGCGATGTGCTGCTCCTGGGTCCGACCGGTACGGGCAAGGAGCGCGTCGCCCGTGCGATTCACGAACTCACGGGAGACGGAAGACCCTGGGTTGCGGTCAATGTCGCGGCACTGCCGCCAGACATCGCCGCCGCGAGTCTCTTCGGGGCCCGCAAGGGTGCCTACACGGGCGCGGATGCCCATCGCCAGGGTTACTTTCGTCAGGCCGATGGGGGGACGCTGTTTCTCGACGAGATCGGAGATGCACCCCTGTCCCTGCAGCCGCAGCTGTTGCGGGCGCTCCAGGAGCGGGAGATCCAGGTGCTCGGTGGTCCGACGGAGCGGGTTTCGCTGCGCGTCGTCGCAGCGACGGAGCACGACCCCGATCAGCATCCGGAGTCCCTGCGCCCCGCGCTGCGCTATCGCCTTGGGGCCAACGAGCTGCGTCTCCCCGAGCTACGACAGCGCCGCGAAGACCTGGGACTGCTCGCCCTTGCCATGTTCGCCGAACTGGGTCGTTCCGGTGGTCCCTGGGAGTCGTCATCGGGGGAGGCGCTGGCGCTCTGGGCAAGGTGCTTCGAAGCGCTGGCGATGCACGACTGGCCGGGGAATCTGCGCGAGCTGCATCACGTGCTCACGCAGCTGCTGGCGCAGCCCCTAAGGCCCCGACTGGGGCCTCGCTTTGGCCGGCGTCCGGCGCCGCCATCGATCGCGGAGCCGGCGCCCGCGGCGCAGCGACCGCAGGCGGTGGTGCGCCTTCAGGATGTCGACGACAGCCTCTTTCTCAAGGCCTGGAAAAATGCCGGCCATGAACCGGCGGCGCTG
>CAXBBA010000582.1:0-1888 GCA_963973805.1 uncultured Halieaceae bacterium
CGCGGCCGCGACAGGTGCATCCGCCGCGCCCTGACCGAGGCCCTCGATCCAGTCGGCAAGGCGGTCCCGCAATTCCACGATCAGGCGCTCCGCAGTCTTCTTGCCAACGCCGGGCAGCGCACAAAGTGATTTCACGTCGCCGCCGCTCACGACCCGCACCAGGCTGTCGCTGTCCATACCCGAGAGAATCGTCAGCGCCAGCTTGGGACCGACGCCACTGACCCGGATGAGCTGGCGGAACAGCTCCCGGTCCCGCTCCGCCGCAAAGCCGAACAGCGTGTGCGCGTCCTCACGCACCGCGTGGTGCGTGACCAGCGTGACGGTGCCGCCCAGGGGCGGCAGCTGAAACAGCGTGGTCATCGGCACCAGCAATTCGTAGCCCACGCCGGCCACGTCCACCAGAATCTCCGGCGGCTGCTTGTGGATGAGGGTTCCTGATATGCGTCCGATCAATTTCCTGTCCTGATGTGGGCCTGTGCCAGGCCGGTGTTGGCTCTGGGTCGGGTCCGCACCGGGCCCACCCTGTCGTGTGTCTAACGCAGGCGCCCCCGGCGAATCGCCGTGGCTCCGGCGACCTTGACCATGCCCTGGCGCGTATGGGCATGGCACAGCGCTGCCGCGAGCGCGTCGGCGGCGTCTTCCTGGGGTTCACCGGGAAGGTTCAGCAGTACGCGCACCATATGCTGCACCTGGCTCTTGTCCGCCGCGCCGGTGCCCACCACGGACTGCTTTATTTGCCGCGCGCCTCGTGGCAGCGGTAGACAGTGACGACGTGCAGGACAGCGAGGAGCTGATCCGCCGGGCCCTGCGCTCGACCGTGCGTAGCTGACACAGATTGGGCAAGCGATGATTGAATCGGACCGACTGATAAATCCCGGGGCTGAGGAGGGCAGTGGCGAAGAGGTGCTGGACCGCGCCGTGCGCCCCAAGTCCCTGCAGGAATACATTGGCCAGCGGGCCGTACGTGAGCAGATGGAGATCTTCCTCGCCGCTGCCCAGGGGCGCGGGGAGCCGCTGGATCACACGCTGATCTTCGGTCCCCCGGGCCTGGGGAAGACCACGCTGGCGAGCATCATTGCCAACGAGATGGGGGTGTCCCTCAAGACCACCTCGGGCCCCGTGCTCGAGAAGGCCGGTGATATTGCCGCGCTCATGACCAACCTCGAACCGGGGGACGTGCTGTTCATCGACGAGATCCACCGCCTGAGCCCCTACGTGGAAGAGGTGCTGTATCCGGCCATGGAGGACTTCCAGCTCGACATCATGATCGGCGAGGGCCCCGCGGCGCGATCCATCAAGCTGGACCTGCCGCCCTTCACCCTCGTGGGTGCCACCACCCGGGCCGGGCTCCTCACATCGCCACTGCGGGATCGCTTCGGCATTGTGCAGCGCCTGGAGTTCTACGAGGTGGACGACCTGGCGGGCATCGTGGCCCGTTCGGCCCACATTCTGGGTATTCCCATGGACAGCGACGGCGCGCGGGAGATCGCGCGGCGGTCTCGCGGCACGCCGCGCATCGCCAACCGCCTGCTGCGCCGCGTGCGCGACTACGCCGAGGTCAAGGGGGATGGGCGGGTCCTGGCGGACGTGGCGGACCGGGCCCTGGACCTGCTGAGCGTGGATGCCCGCGGGTTTGATCACCTGGACCGGCGCCTGCTGCTCGCCATGATCGAGAAGTTCGACGGCGGCCCCGTGGGCGTGGACAGCCTGGCAGCGGCGCTGTCCGAGGAGCGGGGAACCATCGAGGATGTGCTGGAGCCCTACCTGATCCAGCAGGGTTACATGCTGCGCACGCCGCGGGGTCGCATGGTCACGCGCCTGGCCTATGCGCACTTCGGCCTTGCCGCACCGTCGACCGAGGGCAGCGGCGAGGCGGTGCAGGCGGATC
>CAXBBA010000583.1:0-1887 GCA_963973805.1 uncultured Halieaceae bacterium
ACGGCGGTCTGGATGGTCATGTGGATGCAGCCCAGGATCTTCGCGCCAGCGAGGGGCTTCTTGTCTGCATACTTCGCGCGCATGGCCATCAGCGCAGGCATTTCGCCCTCGGCGATGTCCAGTTCCCGGCGACCCCAGCCCGCCAGGCTGATATCCGCTACGCGGTAATCCGGGGTGTTCTCAAGCTTCGTCACAGTACTCATCATTTGCTCCATTTCGCCATTTCGCCATTTCGCCAATTCGCGGCGGTTGGTTCGGTGTTTGTCTTGCCGCCACAGGGAGCTGCGGACCTTGGGGAGGATCGCCAAAAAGCGTCATCCATGACAGGCTCGGCAGCGTCCATCCATGGACGCTGACGTCCTCCCCAAGGTCCGCAGCTCCCTGCGGCTACCGCCGAGCTCCGTATAACAGCTCGGCTTGTCTCGTTGCCCAGGCCGTGCACCTGCTTTTGAACCTGTGCGTTGGCATCGTCGGTGATGTACGGCCTGCGGTTCGTTCCTGGATCAATCCGGCGCCTGCAGCCACGGCCCTGCCAGCGGCACGGCGCTGGTGGGTGGGCTGGGACTGCCAGGCGCGGACGTCAATCGCCATGGATGGCGATTGCCGAGCCTGTCATGGATGACGCTTTTTGGCGGTCCGCGCCTGGCAGTCCCAGCTCACCCACCGAACGTACTCCCAGTGTCAAACCGAAGCCTTCAAGGCCTCGGCTTTGTCCGTTTTCTCCCAGGTGAAGTTGGGTTCTTCGCGCCCGAAGTGACCGTAGGCCGCCGTCGCGCGGTAGATGGGTCGCTTCAGGTCCAGCATGTCGATCAGGCCCTTGGGTCGCAGATCGAAGTGTTCCCGCACCAGTTCCACGATCTTGTCATCGCCCACAACCCCGGTGCCGAAGGTGTTGACCGAAATCGATGTGGGTTCGGCGACGCCGATGGCGTAGGAAATCTGGATCTCGCAGCGTTCGGCGAGGCCCGCGGCGACGATGTTCTTGGCCACGTAGCGTCCGGCGTAGGCTGCGGAACGGTCCACCTTGGAGGGGTCCTTGCCCGAGAACGCGCCGCCGCCGTGGCGCGCCATGCCGCCGTAGGTGTCGACGATGATCTTGCGTCCCGTCAGGCCGCAGTCGCCTACGGGGCCGCCGATAATGAACTGGCCGGTGGGGTTGATGTGATAACGCGTGTCGGCGTGGAGCCATTCCTCGGGCAGGACTTCCTTGATGATCATGTCCATCACGGCGGTCTGGATGTCCTCCTGGGAAATGTCCGCGTCGTGCTGCGTAGACAGCACCACGGCGTCGACGGCGACGGGCTTGCCGTCTTCGTAACGCAGCGTGACCTGGCTTTTTGCATCGGGGCGCAGCCAGGGCAGCGTGCCGTTCTTGCGCAGCTTCGCCTGGCATTCCACCAGACGGTGGGAATAGTAGATGGGCGCGGGCATCAGCACCGGCGTCTCGTTGCTGGCGTAGCCGAACATCAGGCCCTGGTCACCGGCGCCCTGCTCTTTCTCTTCGCCCTCGTCCACGCCCATGGCAATGTCGTGGGACTGCTTGCCTATGGCGTTGAGCACGGCGCAGGAGGCGCCGTCAAAGCCGACCTCGGAGCTGGTGTAGCCGATGTCCGTGACCACGTCGCGCACGATGTCCTCGAGGTCCACGTAGGTGCTGGTGGTCAGCTCACCGGCGAGCACCACCATGCCGGTCTTGACCAGCGTCTCGACGGCCACGCGGGCATTGGCGTCGTCCGTGAGAATGCGGTCCAGGATGGCGTCCGAGATCTGGTCTGCCATTTTGTCCGGATGGCCCTCGGATACTGACTCCGAGGTAAATATGCCGTACTCACTCATAGTTAATCCTTATGTACTGATCCTGGGTGCGGCGCCGAACAGGCGCAGCTG
>CAXBBA010000584.1:0-1885 GCA_963973805.1 uncultured Halieaceae bacterium
TGCGCTGCACCTCCTGGTGCAGTTGGTGGCGCTCATCCAGACCCAGGATGCTCAATCCCGCGAGGCCCTCCTCGCGCAGGACGCCATTCTCGCCCAGGCCCATCTCCCGGGGTGCCACCAGCAGCAGTGGCTCCCGAAAAAGCACCTCCACGGCCAGGTTCTGGCTGCGCAGGGGCAGGGGTAGCAGCGCCAGGTCGTGGCGTCCTTCCATCACACTGTTTTCGAGCTGGCTCGGTGGTTCTTCGCGGACGTAGAGCTTCAGGCGCAGGAACTTGGCATGGATGGCCGGGACGATGTTTGGCAGCAGGTAGGGACCCAGCGTCGGAGGCACACCGAGGCGGTGCGTGGTCGCCGCCGTATCCGAGAGCGTGTGCGCGAGCTCGTGCAATTCGTGCCACTGGGCGATGAGGCGCTGCGCCTGGGGCAGCAACTCCCGCCCGGCGGGGGTAAGCTGCGTTATCCGGCGGGTGCGCTCAAACAGCATGACTCCCAGGCTGCGTTCCAGCGCGGCCAGCTGCGTCGACAGGGTGGGCTGAGCGATGTCCAGGCGATCCGCTGCGCGGCGAATGGACTGGTGCTCGGCCACCGCCTGAAAGTACTGGAGCTGTTTTATCGTCGCCATGGGCCCGGAGTGTGACGGAAAGGTTAAATATAGCCAATAGCTATCGCTTCCCTAGGGAAATTTTATGTATAGCGTTTTTCTATAACAACCCGCGAATTGAGCAATAGATTCGTGAAAGCTATCAAAAATATCAGATCAGCCTCATTTTTCTGTTCACCGGCATACCCCATAGTTGGTGCGTAATGGATGAAGTGCCCTCCCTGGGCCGACTGGAACTATGCGATCTCTATTCAAATTTGACCTCAGTCACCTGCGTGGCGATATCTACGGTGGCCTGACGGCCGGGGTGGTTGCCATTCCCCTGGCCCTCGCCTTTGGCGTGGCCTCGGGGCTCGGTCCCATCGCGGGCATGTACGGCGCTATCTTCGTGGGCTTCTTTGCCTCGTTGTTTGGCGGTACGCCGACGAATGTATCGGGCCCCACGGGTCCGATGGTGGTGGTGCTGGCGGGACTGTTTGCCAGCCTTTCCGGCGATGTGAGCCTGATCCTCACCGCGGTGATGTTGGCGGGGCTGCTGCAGGTGGTATTCGGTGTGGTGCGCTTCGGTGACTACATCCGCCTGGTGCCCTACCCCGTGGTTTCGGGTTTCATGAGCGGTATCGGGGTGATCATCATCATCCTGCAGACCGACGCCTTTTTCGGTCACGAGGCCGCCTCGGGCACGCTCTCGCACCTGGCTCACGTGCCCACCGCTCTGGCGGATATCAACTTCTCGGCCCTGGCCGTGGGAGTCGTGACGCTCGCGGTGGTCTACACCTGGCCGACGAAATGGGGCACCTATGTTCCCGGTCCCCTGGCCGCGCTCGCTGTCGGCACGCTGATGAGCCTGGCGATGCCAGCGATGCCCATTCTCGGCGATATTCCCTCCGGGTTCCCCGCGCTGCACCTGCCGGTGTTTGACCAGAGCGCGATGATGCTGGTGATTGAGGCGGCGTTTATCCTCGCTGTACTCGGTTCCATCGACAGTCTGCTCACCTCGCTGGTGGCCGACAACATGACTCGCACGCGCCACGACTCCAACAAGGAGCTGATTGGCCAGGGCATCGGCAACACGGTTGCCGGGCTCTTCGGCGGCATCGCCGGCGCCGGTGCAACGATGCGTACGGTGATCAATATCCGCTCAGGTGGTGTCACGCGCCTGTCGGGCATGATCCACTCCGTCGTGCTCATGGCGGTGGTGCTGGGCGTGGGTTCCGTCGCGGCGGTGATTCCCCACGCGGCGCTCGCCGGTGTGCTCGTCAAAGTGGGCATGGACATCATCGA
>CAXBBA010000585.1:0-1885 GCA_963973805.1 uncultured Halieaceae bacterium
ACGCTGCGAAACAGACGATCCTCCCAACCGATGACCGTCTGCATCCACCGCTTGTCGGTCACTACGGCGATGCGCCGGAAATGCCGGACGCCGTACTCCCGCAGAAATTCCATTTTCTCTTCGATCGCATCCCACTCCACGCCGCCGATGCTCACCACTTCCTGGTAGACGCTCACATGGCCGCAGCGATCAATGGTCTCGCGCAGGGCACCGAGGGCCTGCTCCATTTCATCTTCCGTGACCTTGCCGTCAATGCGCCAGGCCACCGCGTCGTCCAGTTCAAAGTCCAAAAACTCAAGCATGATCGCTGCTCCTGCCCGTGCCCTACTGCCGCACGTAGTCAAATCGTTGAACGGCGGACTTGCTGCCGTCCTTGTAGGTTAGCTGCACCGTCGCAAAACGGGTACTGCGCGGTACGGTCTTGTACATGGGGGTTCGCTCGTCGATGGGGGCGATGCCCCCCTTGCGCCACGCGGGAAAACGGAAGGTCTTGGTGGGGGTGCTGCTGTTCAGCCCGTACCTGATGGTCTTGATGCTGCCGCGATAGGGCATCAGGTGAGAGAAATACAGCAGGCGCTTGCCGTCGTAGTCGCGAAAGCCGAGCCAACTCGTGGTGGTGGCCTCGAGGATCCGCCGGTTCGCGTCCTCACTCTCGGCGCGGGCCTTGAACAAAAAGACATAGGGACCGTGGAGCTCACCGCTGCCGTCGCGGTAGCTGATCTCGACGGTGCCGTCCCGCTGGTTCTTCGGCAGGTTGAAGAAGGAACGGGGCTGGGGCTTGCCCGTGCGGGGGTCGATGGAGCCGGACTCTCCCGTACTCACCGGGGCCCCGCTGCCGCGCATCTTCCAGAGTATTTCGACGGCGGGCTCGGCAACGGTGACGGTGCCCGTATAACCGGCGTTATTGGGCATCCAGGCAATGCTCACGGGGTTGTCCAGCAGGTTTTCGCTCGCTGCCAGGGTCGTCAGGCGCGTGGCGGCGTCGCTGCGCCACTCCTGGGCCAGCTCCTGATCGATGAGGTGGCGCAGCAGGCCACCCGCTTCATCGGCGGCCACAAAAGCTCGCAGATATTCCCTTTCCTGACGCTTCTGCGCCAGGGTCTGGACACCCAGGCGACGCTCCGACACTTCAAGGCTCAGGTGGTAGTGCACCGGTGCATAGTCGGGGTGCGCCTGCGCGTAGGCCGTCAGCGCCGGCACCCGCTGCAGCGGTGGCAGCAGCTGGCGCACGTAGGCCGCCACTCCGTCGTCCTTTGCCTCCATGAGCGTGGCATAGGTCTCCCGCGCGCCGGCGGTGCCTTCCTGCACCTTCAGGAACGCGACAAAACGCAGGTGGGGGTCCAGCAGTGGCAGGTCGCTCTGGAAATACGCCAGGTAGGAGCGACGGGCCGCGGAGTAATTCCCGGCCAGTTCGTGCAGTCGCGCGTTGCGGTAATGCTCTTCGGGAGAACTCGGGTTGGCGATCAGGGCCCCCGCGGACGCGAAGCTCGCCTGCATCTCTTCGAGGGTGCGCAGCACCTGCGCTGAACTGTCCTCCAGGCGCGCCGTGCTCTCGGCGATCGCCGTGGTGTCTTCGGCGATGGCATCCAGTTTTCTATCTATCAAGCCCAGGCTGGCCTGGAGGTCGCCCACGGCGGGCACCGCCGCGGCGATAAAGCCCGAGTCCTCCGCCGCCTCGCCGGACTGGAAGAGCACGATAAGCCCGAACACCGCCGCCGCGATGGCGGCAAAGGCGGCGCCGCCAAGGAACTCCTCCCGGCCCCGACGATACAAGAAGAAGCAGACAGCGAATCCCGCAACGGCTATCAGCGCAAGATAGGTGGCGAAGGGCGCGATGGGCTGCAGCACGTCGGCCACCAGCCCACCGACGGTGCAGAGGGCGCCC
>CAXBBA010000586.1:0-1883 GCA_963973805.1 uncultured Halieaceae bacterium
AAAATACCAAGTACTGGATCCTGGGACTGCTGCTGTTGAGCACGACTCCCTTGCATGGCCAAACCACGGAGCGCGACGAAGACGGCCACGATGAGGAGGCTGCGATCGTCATGGCAGCCGCCGAGCGCGCCGCGAGGGGTATTCGCACAGAGCCGGTGGCTGCGCGGGTTCTGTCCGGCCTGGTCATCGCCCCGGGAGAAGTGCGCCTGAATGATTACCAGACGCTGCAGGTAACGCCGCGCATTCCCGCGCAGGTAGTGGCCCGGCATGCGCGGCTAGGGGAGCAGGTCGAACCGGAGCAGCCCCTGGTCACCCTCTCCAGCGTGGAGATGGCTGCGGCGCAAGGTGCGCTAATCGAGTCAGATCGTGAATGGCGCAGGGTTAGAGCGCTTGGCCGCGGCGTCGTGTCCGAGACCCGCTACATCGCGGCGGAGGTCGCCCGGCAGCGGGCCTACGCCACCGTACGGGCCTACGGCCTCACCGATGCGCAGGTCTCCGGCCTGCTTGGCGATGGCGATGCCTCGCAGGCTACCGGGGAATTCGAACTGCTCAGTTCTCGTGCGGGAACGGTGATTCAGGACCCCTTCGTGGTTGGGGAGCGAATCGAGCCCGGACAGACTCTGTTCGTAATCAGTGATGAATCCGAACTATGGGTGGAAGCACAGGTGCCCCCGAGCCGCGTCGGCGCACTGACTGTTGGCGCAGCGGCTCGGGTTAGCCGCGATGGCGCCCGCTGGTTTGATGGCGAAATCATCCAGCTGAGGCACCAACTCAACGAGACAACACGGACCCGGGGGGTGCGCGTTGCGGTGCCGAATCGGGATCACGCCCTGCACGCGGGCGACTATGTGGATGTTGCGATGGAAACGGCGCGCGCAAGTCCTCAGCTCGCTGTGCCGGATGGCGCGGTGTTGCTCATGGAGGGCGCGGCAACGGTGTTCAAGCGCGAGGGGGACACGTTTCATCCCCAGCCCGTGGAAACCGGCGAGACCCTCGGTGGCTGGACCGAAATACTGGCCGGGCTCGTCGAGGGCGATGAGGTCGTAACCCGGGGCGCCTTTCTGTTGAAGTCGCTTGCGCTCAAGTCCCAGATGGGTGAAGGCCACGGGCACTAGGAGAATCTACACATGTTGAATGCACTGGTTGAAGCATCGCTACGCTACAAGTTCCTGGTGATAGTGGCTTTTCTCGGAATCGCCTTTCTGGGGATGCGGGCGCTGAGAACGGTACCTATCGACGCGTTCCCCGACGTGACGCCGGTACAGGTCAATATCTACACGGAATCGCCGGGGCTTGCCGCGGAGGACGTCGAACAACTGATCACGTTTTCCGTAGAGTCTGGCATGGCGGGCTTGCCCGGAGTACAGCAGATCCGTTCGGTTTCGCTGTTCGGCCTGTCCTATGTGTCCGTGTACTTCGAGGACAACGTCGATATCTATTTCGCCCGGCGGCTCGTCATGGAACGCCTGCAGGAAGTCTCGGACCGAATTCCCGACGGTTACGGCTCACCGGAGATGGGCCCGAACTCATCGGGTCTCGGGCAGGTGTTCTGGTACACGATCGAGCGGGCCGACGAAACACTGGCCGACTCGATTACCGACATGGACCTGCGGACCGCGCAGGACTGGTCCGTCCGTCTGATCCTGCGCACCGCCCCGGGAGTCGATGACGTGCTGTCTTGGGGCGGTCAGGAACGTCAGTTCCAGGTGGTTATCGACCCGCTAAGGCTTGTGAAATTCGGCCTTGGATATCGTGAGGTCATGGACGTGATCGCCGCCAACAACCGCCAGGTCGGTGGCCAGTATGTGGACCTTGGGCCAGAGCAGTACCTGGTGCGCGGGCTGGGCCTCGTCGCAGGCGAGGAGGATATCGGCAGCATGGTG
>CAXBBA010000587.1:0-1883 GCA_963973805.1 uncultured Halieaceae bacterium
ATCGTGATCCAGCCAGTCCTGCGACAGGTCCGCGCTGCTCAGGCGTGATCGCCCCCACTGGTAGGCGCCTTCGAACTCCCACTCCCAGCGCCCCGACGAGTCGAGCAGGCGCACACCCAGCGTACGCAGGCGACGATCCGCTACAGGGCGACCGGGGCGGTCCGACAGTTCACTGGCAAAGAAATAGGCCGCCGCCTGGGTACCTCCCCGAGTCAGCTCCCAGTCGTGGGTCAGGCCCCAGAAACGCTCTCCCCGGCCCGCCTTGTCCAGGGAAATCTTGTTGTCGCGCAGTTCCTCGCGGTCCAACACCGTGGGCTGGCGCTGCAGGGGATAGGTGTAGAGAAACTGGCTGCGGGTGCCGTCGACGTCGCGGGTCAGGCGCAGGCCCTGAAAGGCATTGCTCGTATTGCGAAAGCGATTGCGCGCGAGCAAACGGCGACTGCCGTAATCCACGGTCATGCGCCCCGCCCGGAGCACCCAGTCCCCATCGAGCGATCCCGCTGTCGTCCAGCGAACTCCCAGATGCAGCGCCACCGGTTCCAGGGTGTTTACGTCGTCCGTTCCCAGGGGCGAGAGAGTCTTGTCTCCCCAGGCACGGGAATCCTGCACTTCGCCCCGAGCAAACCAGCGCTGAGCATCGTATTGCAGCGCCAGGTCCAGGCGCGTCAGCAGGATCTCGTCCTTGTCCGGAGCCACCAGGCGGAAGGAGTCTTCCAGGGACTCCCAGCGCATCCGCAGCGTGCCATCGAACTCCCAGCGCGAATCCGGGCCGGAAGTTTCATCGCTGCCATGGGACAGAGGGCAAAAGGCAGACAGCGAAACGGCGGCGAAGAAAACACCGCGATAGATGCAACGCAACAACAAATTCCCCAGACCCCCATCAGCGACCAGCCCAGCGAGGCTGCCGGTTGCTCCTCAGTGGTGCTTTGGCATCAACACCCGGACGACACCGTCGGCGGCGAAGGGCTTCCATTCATCGGCGCTCTGCCGCAGGCGATCCGCGAGGATATACCACACCGTGGGATTGAGGGTCATGCCGCAGTGACTTCCGCGCACGCGGATGTTCTGCACAGCACCGCGGGCAAAGGACTCATTCTGGACCGCCGTGCGCCAGTTCACGATGCCATCGCCCTTGGAGTACACCGCGGTGGTGGGTACCGGGGGCGACCAGTGGAGCTCATCCACGGCAATGGGCAGCTCATCCATGGGGTTGAGCGCCTCGAAGAGGCGCGCCGGGTAGGACCCGCTGTTGCGTCCCCGCCCGAAGGGACTGCCGAGGGAAATCACCTGGCGCACGAGGTCGGGCATCTCCCGCGCAAGCTCCCGCGCAAAGATACCGCCGAGGCTGTGACCGATGAGAGACAGCGGCTCACCGTACTGTCCCCCGAGAAATTCGAGCCGCTCCTGCAGCCGGATCAGGGCATCGTCCCGCGGCCCCAGGTTTCGACCCAGGCCCCAGCCGTGCACCTTGTAGCCCAGGCGCGTGAGAAAGCGGCGCAGTGACGCATTGTAGGAATCGGAGCCCAGAAAGCCGGGCAGCACCATCACGGGATGGCCATCGCCCCGGGGCAGGCCGCGCAGAAGGCGACCCAGCGTCGCCAGGGAAACCATTTCCAGGCTTACGCGGTGCAGTTCGGTGAGCGCCAATAACGGCGCGGGGGGGGCAAGGTAGAAGGGGTCAACCGCATCGCTGCCCGGTACCACCACATCGTCAAAGAGGGCCATGCGACGAACGGCCATCAAACCTCCAGAGCAGACGGCTCTGCGGGATACCGTCCGCCTATCATTGTTGTTGCCCCGGAGGATACAGGCCGTGGCGGTTGGCACAAGCCCCCCGCCAGGCCGGTTTCAAAGTCGCGAGAACTCGCGGTTGAGCTTGAAAC
>CAXBBA010000588.1:0-1882 GCA_963973805.1 uncultured Halieaceae bacterium
CTGATTTCGGCGTCGCAGGCTTCTCCGGTTACACCGGGCTTGATGCACTTATCCGGATCGGTGGCCGGGTCGCACTCAGCCTCGCCTTCGCCTTCCCCGTCGCCCTCACCAGTGCCATCGCCTTCACCGTCTCCCTCGCCGCTGCCTTCTCCATCCCCTGAGCCATCACCGTCACCGCTTCCATCACCCTCGTCAGAGCCGTCACCATCCCCGTCGCCATCGCCTGGATCTTCCGGATCGGTTGGGTCTTCCGGGTCGGGATTTTCAGCGTCATCGCAACCGCCTACTTCGACGTCTGGATCGCAGGGCTTTGGGGGTTCCTTGCTGCAGAACGTGCCGTTCCATACATAGCCTTCAGGGCAGGCGTTGTCGGGATCGGGCGTTGGAGTGTCGTCGGGATTGGTGGTGTCGCTTGCACCAGCAGGCGCGGTGCGAGTGGGTTCGCCACCGGTACATTCAAGCCCGGCGCTTTTGTATTCGTAGGAGCCGAACACACCGGGCGGGTTGCCGCTGGTGTAGGCGTATACGTTGGTCGGCGCGGTGAAGGCCCAGGTGTACTGGCAGCTATTGGCGCAGACGCTGCCTGGAGGTTCGGTCGAGGGCTGGCCAACCGCAGCTTTGATCAGGTGCTGATGAAGAATGGTTTGGCCGTTGGTGGCTTCGCAGGCATTGGGCGGCGCAATGCATTTGCCAGTCGAAGCATCGTATTCGGCGCCAGTCGGGCAAGCAGAGCCAAATCTCGATACTGACTTAGCGCCAACATAAGCATTGTCAGCCTTACGATAGAGATAAAACGTCCACGACGACTCCGCTTTAGTTTTTGCCTTAGCGTACCTATCAGGCGAGAAATCGGCTAAATACGCATCGACCGCCAATTGGGGCGAAGAAAAACGCTCGCCGTCGATAGTGTGAACCCAATAGTAATCTTCAGCCTTAACGTCCTGGGACCAGACCAAACAAAGCAGCAAAAAGAACGCAGTAAACCTAGCCTCCCGAAAAAACGATTTAAAAATAAAAAGATCCATCTTCACACCCGCCCAAAAAACACGAGATAGAACGCCAGGGTGGTCAGGATCAGGACGTACAGTTGGTAGCTCATTGGCGTTCCCTCGGAAGTGAAAACCCCGCCGGAGCGGGGTTTGTTTGCTTCGGCACGTGCGGTGCGCAACCCCGGCTTACAGGGCGCGGCGCATGTACTTGAACGCCATGGCGGCGATGATCACGGCGAACACGGCCCAGCCGATGGTGCCGACATCAGTGCCAGCCTCATCCAGTGCGCCAGTGGCTTCCGGTGGAACAGCGGCGTAAACGGTGCCCGCCAGCGTGGAGAGCGCGGCAGCAGCGCCAACGCCAATTTTCTTGATGAAGTGCTTGTTCAGTTGCATGGGTGATACCTCACTGTTTCAGGACTTTTTTGAGGACCAGAAAACCGAACACAGTGGCAAAGAGCACGATGGCTTCTGCCTGTAATTCGGAGACTTGGTCCCAGGACAGTGCAGCGCCGTAGAGGCTCTGCATTTCCTCGACCGTGAGTGCGACCAGCGAACCGGAGCAGACGGGCGTACCGTCAGCGCCTTGCAGCCAATCACCCTCACAGGCGAGAAAATTCATGGAATACGTTTCCTAGAAGCTGATTTCGTCATCGTCTTGCTCTTGTTCCGCACAGTCAGAGCACAACGCATAGCCGCCAATAATTTCGATGCTCCCCGCCGTTAACTCGCAGCCGCAGGTTTCACACTCGTTGTCCCCTTGCGAGAGGCCAATGCTTGAGTTGTTGTCCCGCAGTTCTTCCGAGCAGTCAGAGCAAAGAAGCAGGCCGTAGTCGGAAGTAGCGCCGTCATCGAGGTCAGCGCCGCACTCTTCACAGGAGTCATTCATGACG
>CAXBBA010000589.1:0-1865 GCA_963973805.1 uncultured Halieaceae bacterium
CATCAACTGCTCCATCGACGAGAGCCTCAAGCGCTTCGAGCCCGTTATGGAACGCGCCGCGGAGCTGCAGTTGCCCGTGCGGGGCTACGTGTCCTGCGTGCTGGGCTGCCCCTACGAGGGAGCCATAGCCCCCGGCGCCGTGCACGACGTCAGCGCCGCGCTCCTCGACCTGGGCTGCTATGAAGTCTCCCTGGGAGACACCATCGGCGTTGGCACCGCCGGCGACACCGAACGCCTCCTCGCGCGCCTGGTTCCGGCTCTGGGTGCGGACCGCCTCGCCCTGCACTGCCACGACAGCTATGGCCAGGCCCTGGCCAACATTCTCCAGGGTCTGCGCTGGGGTATCACGCGCATAGACAGCTCCGTAGCAGGCCTCGGCGGCTGCCCCTATGCCACGGGAGCCAGCGGCAATGTGGCGACGGAGGACGTGGTTTACCTGCTCCGCGGCCTGGACATCGAGACCGGCGTAGACCTCGACGCGCTGGTGGCCGCGGGAGACCGCTGCTGCCAGGCCCTGAAGCAACGCAACCACTCCCGCGTTGCCCAGGCACTGCTGAGCCGCTGACTCGTCCCGGGGGTCATCCCTCTCCCCCCATGGCTGTGGTACCTTCGCGCCGTGACTTCGCGCGATACAGACTCGGCCATGCTGCGTAACCTGGCGGCAATCCTGACCACGCTGTCCGGCCTGGGGCAGAGCCTGTCCCTCTGGTTTCTCCCCACCAGCGCCGCCCTGCTCTTCACTGCGGCGCTGGGCACCCTGTATCTGCTGCTGGGCCTGGGACTCTTCGGTACATCCCGCTTTTCCCTCGTACTCGCCATCGTGCTGCTGCCTACGCGCAGCCTGCTGCACCTGTACCCCCTGGATATCGAAGCCTGGGAGATGCTGCGGGTAGCCTGTGATATCGCCGTGGCCGCGCTTTGCCTGCCGGCGCTGTGGATCAGCCTGCGCCCCAGGGCGACGGCCGCGCCTCCGGCCCCATCCCCGAAGGTTGCCGGTGATGCCTGATCCCCTGCTGATCCTCACCGCCCTTGCCTGTGGCATGGCCAGTCGCGCCCTGGGGATGCCCGCGCTCATCGGCTATCTGGTGGCGGGTTTCGTTCTCCATGAAATGAATGTCGTCGGTGGCGAACTCCTCGAGGTGCTGTCGAAGATGGGCATCACCCTGCTGTTGTTCACCATAGGCCTCAAGCTGCAGGTGCGGGACCTGTTGAAGGTGCGCATCTGGGGCACCACCATCGCACACATGGCGGCAACACAGCTGTTCTTCCTTGCCGTGCTGCTCCTGGCGGGGCGGCTGCTGCCGGATCTCGGCCTCAATCTGAATGCCGCTCTGGTCATCGCTTTTGCCCTGACGTTTTCCTCGACCGTGTTCGTCATCCAGGTGATGCAGGAGCGCGGTGAGATGGCCTCGCGCCATGCGGCGCTGGCTATCGGCGTACTGATCATCCAGGACATCGCGGCGGTGCTGTTCCTCGCCTTCTCCACCGGCAAGGTACCCGAGTGGTCTGCCCTGGGACTCCTGCTGATCATCCCCGCACGGCGTCCCGTGCTGCGCCTGCTGTCCCTGGCCGGACACGGTGAACTGTTCACGCTGGCGGGCTTCGCCCTGGCACTGCTGGGAGCCGAGCTCTTTGACAGCGTCGGCATCAAGGGCGACCTCGGCGCGCTGCTCATCGGTGCGGTGCTCGCCGGGGACCAGAAAGCGAAGGAGCTGGCGCGCAATCTGCTGTACTTCAAGGACCTGTTTCTGGTGGGCTTCTTCCTCTCCATTGGCCTTGGGGGCTGGCCATCGCCGGACCTGATGGTGCTGGCTGTGCTCCTGGGCCTCCTGGCGCTGCTCAAGCCCCTGCTGTACTTCCCCCTG
>CAXBBA010000590.1:0-1856 GCA_963973805.1 uncultured Halieaceae bacterium
ACGATCCATACCTACCATACGGAAGGTGCCGGCGGCGGCCACGCGCCCGACATCATCCGCGCCTGCGGGCTGAGCAATGTCCTCCCCTCCTCCACGAATCCCACGCGGCCCTACACCATCAACACCGTGGATGAGCACCTCGACATGCTCATGGTCTGCCACCATCTGGATCCGTCCATCCCCGAGGATGTCGCCTTTGCGGATTCGCGTATCCGCAAGGAGACCATCGCCGCCGAGGACATCCTCCACGACCTCGGTGCTTTCTCCATCATTTCTTCGGACTCCCAGGCCATGGGCCGCGTGGGCGAGGTGATCTGCCGCACCTGGCAGACCGCCAGCAAGATGAAGAACCAGCGCGGCGCTCTGGGTACGCTCAACGACGGCCCCGCGGACAATTTCCGGGCCCGCCGCTACATCGCCAAGTACACCATCAACCCCGCGCTGGCCCACGGCATTGCCCACGAGGTCGGGTCCGTGGAGGTGGGCAAGCTGGCGGACCTCTGCCTGTGGAAGCCGGCCTTCTTTGGAGTGAAGCCCTCCCTCATCATCAAGGGGGGCGCGATCGCCGCGGCGCCCATGGGCGATGCCAACGCCTCCATCCCCACGCCCCAGCCCGTGCATTACCGCCGCAGCGTCACCAAGGCCGACATGGTGCTCAACGCCTACCAACCGGTGATGGAAGTGGACCCCGAGACCTATGAGGTGCGCGCGGACGGCGAGCTGCTCACCTGTGAACCGGCGACGGTGCTGCCCATGGCCCAGCGCTACTTCCTGTTCTGAGGACTGGGTGATGGATGAACTGATGCTCGAAGCGCACGAACACCACGGGGCCTTCGAAGGAAGCTGGCAGGACGAGGTGCACCTGGTCTACGCCGAGCGGGAGAAGTCCCGCTACCGCACGACCACCAGCAGCGGCCAGGACATCGGCTGGTTCCTGCCCCGGGGCATTGTGCTGTGCGACGGCGACGCGCTGGTCTGTGACAACAGCCAGGTGATCATGGTGCGCGCCGCCAGCGAGTCCCTCACCGAAGCGCGCAGTGACGATGCGCACCTGCTGCTCCGAGCGGCCTATCACCTGGGAAACCGCCACGTGAGTCTGCAGATTCTGCCCAACGCCTTGCGCTTCCCCCGGGACCACGTGCTCGAGGAGATGCTTGAGGGCCTGGGCCTGGAAGTGCACGCCGTGGACGACGCCTTCACGCCGGAATCCGGCGCCTACGCCGGCGCCGCTCACGTCCATGCCTAGCCCCTGCCCCCACCATGGCTGATCCCCGCCTCCATCTGCTGCACCTGTCGAGTCCGTCGCTGCCCATCGGAGCCTATGCGTACTCCCAGGGTCTGGAGTACGCCATCGAAGCCGGCTGGGTGGAGGGGGACGAGCTGGCGCGGTGGCTGCGAGACGGCTTGGAGCTCGGTCTGGCGCAGCTTGATCTCCCCGTGCTGCAGCGTGCCCTGGACGCACTCGCAGACAACGACATTGATACCCTGGATTACTGGAACAGCTTCGTTCTCGCCAGCCGCGAGACCCGGGAGCTCCTGCTGGAAGACGAGCAGATCGGCCGTGCCCTGGCGCGTCTTCTGGAGCAGCTGGATAGCACCCCCCTCCCCGCGCTGAGTCGTTCTCCCTGCTACGCCATCGCCTTTGCCCTGGCCTGTCAGCGCTGGGGCATCGGCGCCGATGATGCGCTCCCCGCCTTCGCCTACAGCTGGCTCGAGAATCAGGTGTCGGCCGCGACGAAACTCGTCCCCCTCGGCCAGAGCGACGCCCAGCGACTGCTGCTTTCGCTCCTTGACGAGGTTCCCGAGGCCTGTGCCCGGGCCCGGACCGTGAGCGATGAAAATATGGGCCTCAGCCT
>CAXBBA010000591.1:0-1853 GCA_963973805.1 uncultured Halieaceae bacterium
TTGAGGCCCTGCTGCGTCACTGCGGCTTCACTGGCTACCAGCATGGCGGCGGCGCCGTCATTCACGCCGGAAGCATTTCCAGCGGTCACGCTGCCATTCTCACGGAAGGGCGTGGGCAGGGCAGCCAGTTTCTCCAGCGTGCTCTCGCGTGGATGCTCGTCGGTGTCGAATACCAGTGGGTCCTGTTTGCGGCGCGGAATCGACACCGGCACGATTTCTTCGGCGAAGCGTCCTTCCTTCTGCGCTCGGGCGGTCTTTTCCTGGGAACGGAAGGCGAACAGGTCCTGATCTTCCCGCGATACCTTGTATTGTTCGGCCACGTTCTCCGCTGTTTCCGGCATGGAGTCTATGCCGTACTGCTTCTTCATAAGCGGGTTCACAAAGCGCCAGCCAATGGTGGTGTCCTCAATCTTTTGGCTACGGGAAAAGGCGCTGTCGGCTTTGCCCATCACGTAGGGCGCGCGAGACATGGATTCCACGCCTCCTGCCAGAACCAGATCCATTTCGCCGGCGCGGATGGCGCGAAAAGCCGTGCCCACGGCGTCCATGCCGGATCCGCACAGCCGGTTGAGGGTGGTACCGGGCACGGACGTGGGCAAACCGGCCAGCAGCGCAGACATGCGGGCCACGTTGCGGTTGTCTTCGCCCGCCTGGTTGGCGCTGCCCATCATGACCTCGTCGATGGAGGCCGGGTCCAGTTCTGGAGCCTGCTCAAGCACCGCCTTGAAGATGTGGGCGGCTAGGTCGTCCGGGCGAACGCTGGCCAGGGTGCCGCCAAAGCGGCCGATGGCCGAGCGGCGGGGATGGCAAATAAATACGTCAGTCATATCTTGCCTCACTGTTGGCCAGATTGAGTTGAAGAGTGATGGGCGCTCGTACGTGTTTTCAGATCCCGCAGTATCTCAAGTTCTTCAGCGGTGGGTGCTGGGGTGGAGTCCAGCTGATCTGCGAAGCGGATTTCCCAACCTGTTGCATCGATGACCTCCTCGCGAGTCACGTTCGGATGCAGAGAGGTGACCACCAGTTCCTTGGTCTCCGGATCTGGCTTGAGGATGCACAGGTCGGTGATGACTACCGTGGGGCCACGGCCAATGTTCGGTACGTTGTCCCGGGCCGTGCCGTCACGGCCGAAGCCGACGGTAGTCACGAAGTCCACGTCCTTTACGAAGGTGCGCTTGGAGTGCTTCACGGTAATGAACACTTCCTTCGCGTTGGTGGCAATTTCCGGGGCGCCACCGCCCCCGGGCAGGCGGACTTTCGGCTCGCGGTAATCACCGATCAGTGTGGTGTTCAGGTTTGCGAAACGGTCGATCTGGGCGGTACCCAGAAAGCCGACGCTGATGTGGCCACCCTGCAACCAGTAGCGGAACATCTCGGGCACGGAGACGGTGGTCAGGGCAGACTCACAAAGCTCGCCATCGCCGATGGACAGCGGCAGAACGTCCGGCTTGGTCTGCAGTGTTCCGGACTCGTAGATCAGGGTGACATCCGGCGCATGGGTCAGGCGCGCCAGGTTGGCCGCCTCACTGGGCAGGCCTATGCCGACGAAACATGTCATGTCATTGGTCAGGGCACGGGCAGCCGTGACGCTCATCATTTCGGAAGAGGTAAATTCAAGGCTCATCACGCAGCTCCTTTTTCAAATACGTTGTCTTTCAACCAGGCCTGAAAGGTGTCGCGGTCACGGGCGATGCCATCCCAGTCCTTGTAGAAAGCGTTATCCCGGTCGTAATAGCCCAGAGCGTACGAGGGCGCGGCGCCTTTTGGAGCCTCGGCGATGGCAGTGACAGCCCAGGATGGCAGCACGCACGCGTTCACCGATGCGCCGAGTTCATCAACGATCTCTTCCACGG
>CAXBBA010000592.1:0-1847 GCA_963973805.1 uncultured Halieaceae bacterium
GACCGTGGTGAGCAAGCTCTTCAATATGGTGCAGCCCCACGTGGCGGTGTTCGGAGAGAAGGACTTCCAGCAGCTGTCCATCATCCGCAAGATGGTGGCGGATCTGTGCATGGCCGTAGATGTGGTGGGCGTTCCCACGGTCCGTGACGAGGACGGCCTGGCGCTGAGCTCGCGCAACAATTACCTCAACGACAGGCAGCGTGCCACCGCGCCGCTGCTGCACCGCACGCTGCTGGAGAGCCGCGAGGCCATAGCCTGCGGCTTCGACAACTTCCTGCAGCTTGAGTCCCACGCACGCATGCAACTGCTCCAGGCCGGCTTCGTGCCGGACTACTACGCCGTTCGGGATGCGCGCACCCTGCGCGCCGTCAATGAGGACACGGAGGAGATCGCCATTCTCGCCGCCGCACGTCTTGGCAGCACGCGCCTGATCGACAATGTACGCATCAACCTCAATCCCGCCAGCGACTGGGGCATGCTCGCCACACGCTGATGCATCGTCACCACCAGGCGTCAGGACCGGGTACTGCCCGCCGATTCCCGACTCCGTGCACGCGCCCCCAGCCATGCCCCGGCGGGCTTAGACCAACGTAGCCTTGCCGCCCCACCGCTGCCCACTATGCTGTACGCCTAGCTAATAACACCGAGGGGACTACTGATGTCTGAATCCAAGCTTTACCCCGTACCCGCCAACTTTGGCGATGCCCATATCGGCCCCGATGCCTACGCGGCCATGTACCGGCGCTCCATCGACGACCGCGATGGATTCTTCGCCGAGATGGCGGAGAAGTTCCTCACCTGGGACAAGCCCTGGGACGAAGTCTGCAGCTATGACTTCGTAGCCGGCGAGGCGAGCTGGTTCGGCGGCGGCAAGCTCAACGTGAGCGTGAACTGCATCGACCGCCACCTCCCGGAGCGCGCGGACCAGACCGCCATCATCTGGGAGGGGGACGACCCCGCAGACAGCAAGCACATCACCTACGCCGAACTCAAAGACGAAGTGTGCCGCCTGGCCAATGCACTGCGGGCCCGCGGCGTCGGCAAGGGTGATCGGGTCTGCCTGTACCTGCCCATGGTGCCCGAAGCGGCCTACGCGATGCTCGCCTGCACCCGCATCGGCGCCGTCCACACCATCGTGTTTGGCGGCTTCTCGCCCGAGGCACTGAAAGACCGCATCCAGTCCGCCGAATGTTCCGCCATCATCACCAGCGACGAAGGCGTGCGCGGCGGCCGCACCGTGCCCCTCAAGAACAACGCGGACAAGGCCCTGGAAGACTGCCCCACGGTGGACACCTGCATCGTGGTGCGCCGCACCGGCGGCGACGTGGCCATGACCGACGGGCGCGACCTGTACTACGACGAAATCACCGCCGCCCAGTCCACGGACTGCGAGCCCGAATCCATGGACGCGGAAGATCCGCTGTTCATCCTCTATACCTCCGGCTCCACGGGCAAGCCCAAGGGCGTCCTGCACAGCACCGGTGGCTACCTGCTCCAGTGCGCCATGACCTTCAAGTACGTCTTCGACTACCGCGAGGGCGAGGTTTACTGGTGCACCGCCGACGTTGGCTGGGTGACGGGGCACTCCTACATCGTCTATGGCCCCCTGGCCAACGGCGCGACCACCCTGATGTTTGAAGGCGTACCCACCTACCCCGATGCGGGGCGCTGCTGGGAGATCGTCGACAAGCACAACGTGGCCCAGTTCTACACCGCGCCCACAGCGATTCGCGCGCTCCACGGCAAGGGCGATGAGTTCGTCACCCGCCATTCGCGCAAATCCCTGCGCATCCTCGGCACCGTGGGCGAACCCATCAACCCGGAAGCCTGGGAGTGGTACTACCACA
>CAXBBA010000593.1:0-1841 GCA_963973805.1 uncultured Halieaceae bacterium
CCCTCACGGGGCCTTGCCTTTTTCCTATTCCTCAAGGAGAAGCATCATGGCAGTCACATCGGCACCCGAGAAATCGGCCACGCCCATCATCGTCCCGGGCCAGCTCGCGCTGCGCACCATTCACGGCCGCAACGGAAAGTTCAATGTTGGCAAGCTCGAATGCCAACTCGGAAAATTCACGATTAAAGACGCGGAGTTGGAGCAATACCCCGAGGGCAAGTACCAAGGGGAGTTCGTTCTTCGCTACATCTTCCTCAAAGGCTATCCGATCAGCGACGGCAGCATGCGTTTCGAGATGCGCGCCAACCTGGACGGTATGACACTTTTCGGCATCGACAAGCTGAGCAAGGCCGAAGCACATAGCTTCGCCCCGCAGGAAGTCGATCCGCTCGATGAAGAGCAAGGGACGCAGCCTGTGGCAACGCCGGCCAAGCCCGCCAAGGCATCCAGGTCCGCCAAACCTGCACCCGTGCAGGCGTCCGCGGACCCGCTGGTCGATACCACGCCCTTCGGCGTGGACGCGCCGCCTGCTGCGGCTGCTGCCGCCGGCAGCACCGAGGATGGCGACGCCGCGCTGTTCGGCCTGTTGTGGCCGCTGGGCGAGTCCGTGAAGCTGGATTCGACCATCGACCGCCGCGCCCTGCGCGCGCAGATCGCCCGCCTGGGCGAACTGGGCTACGCGCTGGACTTCAAGACGCAGGAGTGGAGCCGCCAGGCCGAACTGCAACCTGCGTGATTGCGGACGCCGCATCCGCGGTGTTCTTCATCCACCCGCCGGGGTTCCTTCCCCATGCGGGGGGAGGCCTCGGCTTTCTTCTGGAGGTCTCCATCATGTCCACCATCGCTTGCGATACACCCCGTTCCGCGCTGGACGAAACCGCGTGGCGCGCCGTTTGCAAGACGGCCGCCGAGCATGCCCAACGTGGTTGCGGCCTGTCCTGGGATCACTGGGTCACGCTTTTCAGCTCGGAGATCGACGCGCAAGCCAGTCGGTTGCCGCATGACCAGCGCACTCAAGCGCTGGAAATCGCGACCCGGGAATGGGACTACGCAACACCTGCCGAACGGCAGGAAACCCAGGACTGGAATGCGGAGCATGGCTACTGCTCGCATGGGATCGAGTTCGGCTACTGCCCGGCCGGTTGTGATCGCGACGATGACGACTGGGACTGAGGGCAAAGCATAGGTTCCTTCGCCGCACACGCGGCATTTCCATCACCCGCTGGGGGTTCTTCCCCACGGGGAGGCCTCCGGCTTTACTTCTTCAGGAGGCCTCTCATGGGCTGGTATTTCTCACCTCAATCGCGGTCTGAACTGATCGCGGAACTGATCGCACAGCAGGAGACCGAGCGCGCCAGCGTGAAGGTCATCGCCCACACGCTGCGCGGCAACGTCCTCTGGTCCGTCGCGGAAGTGACGGCCAAGGCCGAAGGCGTGCATCGTGATCTCGCACCGGGCCAGTCCCTGCGCTACATCCGCTGCGATCTTCTGGAACGCAGCGGCAACCAGTGGGGCTACAAGCCGCTGGACGAGTCCATGCACCCGTACTACTACTCGTGCCCGTTGAGCTACCTCGACATGGCGCCGGAGCAGTCCGCCGACTGGCGTGCAGGCGTTCGCGCCTACCACGCGCGGCGTCGCACCCCCACGGCATCCACGGCACCCGCCGCGGCGCTGTTGGCCTGAGTCAGGAGGAACCGACATGGACCCGATCCTGGCTGCGCTCCCCGCCTCGCTGTTGAAGCTCGTTGAAGGCAGTTTGTCCAACGACGAACTTTCCTCCGACGAAGAAATGCTGGGGTACTTCATCGACAACGGCCTCACCGAGGAGCAGGCACGGC
>CAXBBA010000594.1:0-1836 GCA_963973805.1 uncultured Halieaceae bacterium
GACGGCCGCCCCGCGCTGCGCATGGCCATGCAGACCCGGGAACAGCATATCCGTCGTGAGAAGGCCACGAGCAATATCTGCACAGCCCAGGCCCTGCTCGCAGTGATGGCGGCGTTCTACGCCATGTACCACGGCCCCCACGGGCTCCATCGCATCGCCCAGCGCACCGCCTCGTACACGGCGCTGCTCGCCGGGGCGCTGCAGAACGGTGGCTTCGAACTCACCAGCGATAGCTTCTTCGACACCCTCACCGTGCGTGTGGGCGACCGGCGGGAGGCGATTCTTGCCCGGGCCGCTGCCGCCGGGATCAACCTGCGCATGGATGATCCCGAACACCTGTCTCTCTCCCTGGATGAGACCACCACACGGGGTGATCTGCAGGTGCTGGCGGCGGTTTTCGGCGATGACCTCAAGATCGATTTCAATGCTGAGCTGCGCCCGGCCCTGCCCGCGAGCCTGCTGCGCGACGTGGACTACCTGCAGCACCCGCTGTTCAACGACTACCGCAGTGAAACGGAGATGCTGCGCTACCTCCGGCGCCTGGAACAGAAGGATATCGCCCTCAATCGCGCGATGATCCCCCTGGGCAGCTGCACCATGAAACTCAATGCCACCACCGAGATGCTGCCCGTGAGCTGGGAGGCCTTCAATGGCCTGCACCCCTTCGCACCGGCGGACCAGACCCGGGGCTACCGCGAACTCATCGACGACCTCGAAAAACGCCTCATGGAGTGCACCGGCTACGCCGCCGTATCGTTCCAGCCCAATGCGGGCTCCCAGGGTGAGTACGCGGGCCTCCTGGCGATCCGCCGCTATCACGACAGCCGCGGCGACAGCGAACGCAACGTCTGCCTCATTCCTTCGTCCGCCCATGGCACCAACCCCGCCAGCGCCGTCATGGCGGGCATGCGCGTGGTGATCGTGGAGTGCGACGAGCAGGGCAATGTGGATGTGGCGGATCTGCGCGCCAAAGCGCAGGCCCACAGCGATGCGCTGGCGGCGATCATGATCACCTACCCGTCAACGCACGGGGTGTTCGAAGAGCAGGTCGTCGAGGTCTGTTCCATCGTTCACGAGCACGGCGGCCAGGTCTACATCGATGGCGCCAACCTCAACGCCCTGGTGGGCCTGGCGGCACCGGGAAGCTTCGGTGCTGACGTGTCCCACCTGAACCTGCACAAGACCTTCTGCATACCCCACGGCGGAGGCGGCCCCGGTGTGGGTCCCATCGGCGTGGGAGAGCACCTCAAACCCTTCCTGCCCACGAACCCCGTGACGCCGGTTCCGGGCCTCGACAAGAACAACGACACGGTCTCGGCGACGCCTTACGGCAGCGCCTCCATCCTGCCCATATCCTGGGCCTACATCGCCCTGATGGGGGGCACGGGCCTGACCCAGGCCAGCTGCATCGCCATCCTGTCGGCCAACTACATTGCCCACCGCCTGCGGGAGCACTACCCCGTGCTCTATACCGGGCGCAACGGCACCGTGGCCCACGAGTGCATTATCGACATCCGCCCGATCCGCGAAGAGAGCGGCATCGGCGAAGAGGACATCGCCAAGCGCCTGATGGACTTCGGCTTCCACGCGCCCACCATGTCGTTCCCCGTCCCCGGCACGCTGATGATCGAGCCGACGGAATCCGAGTCCCTGGCGGAACTGGATCGTTTCTGTGATGCCCTGATCACCATTCGCGATGAGATCCGGGCCGTGGAAGGCGGCCAGTGGCCCCTCGAAGACAACCCCCTGGTCAATGCGCCGCACACGCTGCGAGACCTGACTGCAGAGACCTGGTCCCACCCCTACACCCGGGAGCAGACGGCCTACGCCATGGCG
>CAXBBA010000595.1:0-1832 GCA_963973805.1 uncultured Halieaceae bacterium
ATCCTGAGTGAGAACTGGTACGACACGGCGTTTGCCAACGAGCTCAATGGACCGCTGGTCGCCGACACACAGCACCTGATCAAAACCACACCGGAGGCCGCGGCGTTCTATCGCGCGGCGCTGGCCCGTGAACATCCGCGGCTCGAACACCTGGCGACGCTCCGGGCGCCGACGTTCATGCCGGAGCTGCAGGCACATCACTTTTTCTACGGCAGCTTCACCCAGTTCGTCGGCGATCTGCAGCTGTTTCGGGTGCGCCCATGAGGGACCGCGAGGCCCGCGTAGCACTGCAGCGAACCCTCTACGCCTCGCGCAATCCCACCCGGCGTTACCTGCACACGGAGCGCCGGCAATGGATCGAGGAGCGTATCGCGGCGATGGGGTCCCGTCGCTGCGCCCTCGAGGTGGGGCCGGGTTCCGGCGTGTACCTGCCCGCATTGAGCAGGACGGCGGGGCGTGTGCTGGCGGTGGACCGGGACGAAGCCCATCTGGAGGGGGCCCGCGGCGCCAGGGAATCCTGCACGGCACCCGTGGACGTGGTGCTGGCGGATCTGCGGTCTCCGCCGTTCCGGGACGGCAGCGTGGACCTGCTGCTGTGTTCGGAAGTGGTGGAGCACGTCGTCCCGGGCCCGGGATTGCTCGATGGCCTGGCGCGGGTGCTGGCCCCCGACGGCGAGATGATCCTCACCACCCCCCAGCCCTTCAGTCCCCTGGAATTGCTGGGGCGCATCGCCTTCCTGCCGGGAATCGTGCATGTGCTGCGCTGGATCTACCGGGAGCCCGTGGAGCCCACGGGGCATATCAACCTGCTGCATCGCCGGGATCTGGAGGCGGCCATTGCCGAAGCCGGACTGGAGGTGCTGGAGCGGGAATGCCTGGGATTCTACCTGCCGGTGATCGCGGAGTTCTTCGGCGCAGGGGGCCAGCGGTTTCTGGCGCGCATGGATCATCGGCTCCGGGGCTCGCCTGCGGAAGGGTTGCTCTGGACCCAGTGCTACCGCCTGCGTCGTCGAGGCGGGACGGCGTGATTGCCACGGCCGTGCCCAGGCGGCGCGCTTTGGTCTATGCTCTGGGCTTTCGTGGCCAAACAGAAAAATACCTAGAGAGGCTCCCATGAACTACTTCGTCACCGGCGGCACCGGCTTTATCGGGAGATTCCTGATTCCCAGGCTCCTCGATCGCGGCGCTACGATCTACCTGCTCGTCCGCCCGGAATCCCTGGGCAAGCTGCAGGCGCTGCGGGATCTGTGGGGGGCGTCGCCGGAGCAGGTGATCGCGGTGGAGGGCGATCTGAATCGCAAGCGCCTGGGGGTCAAGCCTGCCTGGGTACGCGGTCATGCCGGCACCATCGATCACTTCTTTCACCTCGCGGCCATCTACGACATGAAGGCGGATGCCGAGAGTCAGCGCGTGAGCAACGTCAATGGCACGGCGCAGGCCATCTCCCTCGCGAAAGGCCTCAATGTGGGCTGCTTTCACCAGGTGTCATCCATCGCCGCGGCGGGCTTGTACGAAGGCACCTTCACCGAGGACATGTTTGAAGAAGCGGGGGCCATGGACCATCCCTACTTTCTCACCAAGCACGAGTCCGAGGGCCTGGTGCGCAAGGCCCGGGGCCTCAACTGGCGCATCTATCGTCCCGGCATGGTCGTGGGCCACTCGCGCACCGGTGAAATGGACAAGATCGACGGACCCTACTATTTCTTTGAGCTGATCCAGAACCTGAGCCGCGTGACCCCCGAGGGGCTGCCCCTGGTCATGAACAAGGCGGGGCTGCTGAACATCGTCCCCGTGGACTACGTGGTGGACGCGATGGACTACCTGGCCCATGT
>CAXBBA010000596.1:0-1813 GCA_963973805.1 uncultured Halieaceae bacterium
GCATGGGGGATAGCGATCGCGTCGCTATCCCGTCTATTTCCACGGGGTCCCTGGGCCTGGATGTTGCCCTCGGCATCGGTGGGCTGCCGAAGGGTCGCATCTGCGAAATCTTCGGCCCCGAGTCCTCCGGCAAGACCACGCTCACGCTCCAGGTGATTGCCGAGGCGCAAAAGGCCGGAGGCACCGCAGCGTTTATCGATGCGGAGCACGCGCTGGACCCTATCTACGCCGAAAAGCTGGGTGTGCAGATCGACGACCTCATCGTTTCCCAGCCCGATACCGGTGAGCAGGCGCTCGAAGTGGCAGAAATGCTGGTGCGATCCGGCGCCGTCGATGTGCTGGTGGTGGACTCCGTGGCCGCGCTGACGCCGCGGGCAGAGATCGAAGGCGAGATGGGAGACTCCCACGTGGGGCTTCAGGCGCGCCTGCTCAGCCAGGCCATGCGCAAACTCACGGGCACCATCAAGCAAACCAATTGCCTGGTGATCTTCATCAACCAGATCCGCATGAAGATCGGTGTGATGTTCGGCTCTCCGGAAACCACGACGGGCGGTAATGCACTCAAGTTTTACTCCTCTGTACGCCTGGATATCCGCCGCATCGGTGCGGTGAAAGAGGGTGATGAGGTCGTCGGTAATGAAACCCGCGTCAAGGTGGTGAAGAACAAGGTGTCTCCACCCTTCAAGCAGGCGGAATTCCAGATCATGTATGGCAAGGGTATCTACCGCATGGCCGAGGTGATCGATTGGGGCGTCAAGCTCAATCTGGTGGATAAGTCCGGTGCCTGGTATGCCTACAAGGGTGACAAGATCGGGCAGGGCAAGGCTAACGCGTCGAAGTTCCTCGAGGACAACCCGGCCCTGGCCAGCGAGATTGAAGGTCTTATTCGTGCCCAGTTGCTCGAAACGGAGCCGACGAAGGACGCGGCCGAGAGCGAAGAAGCCGTTCAGGACGCCTCCGAGTAGGTCGGCGTCCCGCAGTCTCAGGCGCTGGGGTAACCACTTCCCCTTACCACAGCCCCAGCGCCTTTTTTTCGTCTTCGCTGTTCTCGGCACCGATCGCCACCCATGGCCTCGCCCTCGTTCACTCGTAACGCTTCGCCGCGCAATGCAGCGATGAATCTTCTTGCCCGTCGGGAACACTCCCGGCTTGAGCTCTCACGAAAGTTGCAACGGCGTTTTGATCGCCGTGACCTCGAGCAGGCGTTGGATAAACTCGCCGACGAAGGGCTGCAGAGCGATGAACGCTTTGCCCTGAGCTTTACCCGGGAGCGTTTGCTGCGCGGCCAGGGGCCGCTACGTATCGTGGCGGAACTGCGGGCGCGGGGGATTTCCTCCGAGCTCGCGTCTCGCGCGGTCGACGTGGTACCCGACGAAGAGGGGACCAGTTGGCGGGAGCAGGCGGAGCTGGCGGTGCTAAGAAAATTCGGCGCCGATGAGTGCCTCGATATTCAGGAGCGTGCCCGTCGCGCCCGGTTTCTGGCCTATCGGGGCTTTCGCAGCGATGACGTCCGGGGCCTGGACGATTGACCGTGCGCCGAGGGCCGTCGCCCAAAACCAAATTTCTGCGGGGGCCATCACCAGACTATACCGGAGCCACCGGAGCCGTCGCCTGCGTGAGACTCCCGGTGGGTCAGGGTGTTTCCAGCAGTGCGGCGCGCAGTTTCTGAGCCCAGGATTGCAGACGACGGGTGTTGTCCGGTCCCGTACGCAGTAGTTGGCGCTGCAGGTCGCTGGCGCTTTCCAGTTCCGGATCCTCGTAGGCCCATAGTGCCCCCTTGCTGACCAGCGCCGGTGGCTCCTTGGCGATGGGT
>CAXBBA010000597.1:0-1802 GCA_963973805.1 uncultured Halieaceae bacterium
ATCTTCGGACTATGCCCGCGTCTCGCGTTCCAAGAGCTACGGGGAATGGAAACACTGGCTGACCTCGTCGGACCAGGAATGGGTCAACGCCCACTGGGGGCAACACCTGCGCGATCTGGGATACAGCCTGGAGCCGGTGCAGGAAAAGCCGGTGATCAGCGAGCGCACGTCCCTCGAGTACGTTTCCCAGTTCCGGCCCGGCGCCGCCTGAGGCTCCGCGACCGCTGCGGGTGTCAGGCGCCGCTGCGCGCTGCGCGCAGTTCCAGAGCCCGGTGGTACAGGCTCATATCCTTGCTGTGAAAGCGTTCGATCCGCCGGCGCAACTCGCCATCGATTACCGTTGAGTTTTCGTCTCCCTGAGGGCTCGCGTTGTGGCGCACCTCGGGGACCGTCTGTTCCAGGAAGTGCTCGCTGAAGTAGGCGAGGTCGTCCGAGTAGTGTTCGGTGATACCGATGAAGTCAAAGCGTTCCAGGGGGAAGCGCCAGAGAAAGGCGCTGTAGAGGTCACGCAGGGCTGGTGCAAAGACAAACGCTTCGAGGCTCCAGTTCTCTTCGACGACCTGGCGGTGCAGGGCGCCCGCCTGAGCCCCGTTGTAGGACCGGAGCCAGTAGTGGTAATGCGAAACGAGGCGCTCCACGGGATCGCGGAACCACGTGACATAGCGAACCGGTGAACGCCCGCGAATACGCGCGTAGGAAGCGGGAAGAAAATGCCCGTGGATGCAGTCCACACTGTCATCCCGCAGGCCGAAGAGGGCGTGCTGCAGGGCTCCGCGGATCACGCGCCGCTGCCGTTCCCCCGGGCTGCGGTGCAGCGGACGCTCCCTGTAGCGCAGCTGCAATCGGTCGCCATAGGCGGCGCGCAGGCTGTCCTGAAAACTGGTGCCTGCGGTCTTGGGCAGGTGCACGGAGATGAGAATGGGGCGGGGTGAGGTCATGGCGGCGCTACAGGGTCGCATGGCGCGTGGAGGCGGGCGTCGGGTAGGCCGCCATCAGCTCCTGCAGGAGCGCCTCCATGGCGCGGTGGGTATTTTCATCCAGCACGGGGACCTCGTCGGGGTCGCTATAACGGTATTCGAACAGGGCCTCGTCGTCGAAGTAGCGACGCGCAACCCGGGCCTCGGGCTTGCGGCAGCGACCGATGATGTCGTCGGCGATCAAACGGGGTACCTGTACCCGGGGTGCGGGGAAGCGCTGGTTGAGCAGCGGTAGCAGAAAATAGATCGCTGCCGGGTCCAGTCTTTGCTCCTCGGGAAGGGCATTCAGCCGACGTTTGAATTCCGTAACGAGGCTGTTCAGGGACGGATTGCTGTCGCCTTCGCGCACCGTGAATTTAGCCAGGTCCACACCCAGGCCATGGGAACAGAAATCGTCCAGGACGGAGGCGGGGTTGTACCGCCGCACCGTAAATCCGTCGGGGAACACACCCTGCCAGTCGTGGAGGAACGCGCAGTAGTCCAGGCCATGGCGAAACATCTCGTGGTAGTAGTCTTCGAGCGTCCCCTGGTACTCCGTGGCATGGACTCGCTGCGCATAGGCCGAGGGCAGGTAGTCGAGCTGATTGCGCAGGTAGACGATCACGCGAGCCTCGTAGGCCCCGAAGGCATGTCCGATGTCCTTCGGGCGGCAATTCTGGAACGCTTCCGAACTGATCACTACGCGAGTCTGCTCGTCAACGTCTGCCAGTTCCCGCTGCAGCTGAACCAGGGCCTTTATCTTTGTCGGGTCCTGATCCGGCGCAATCTCGCCGGGGCTGAGAGCCTGGGAAAAACCGTGGTGTCCGGCGTTGACCCGGCCAGCCT
>CAXBBA010000598.1:0-1799 GCA_963973805.1 uncultured Halieaceae bacterium
CGATCTCGTCCATCAGCACCAGGCTGCGCGGCGTGGCGTTGTGCAGGATATTCGCGGTCTCGGTCATTTCCACCATGAAGGTGGAGCGACCGCTGGCCAGGTCGTCGGAGGCGCCGATGCGCGTAAAGATACGGTCCACGATGGAGAGGCAGGCTGCCTGGGCGGGCACGAAGCAGCCCGTGTGCGCCAGCAACACGATCAGGGCGTTCTGGCGCATGTAGGTGGATTTACCCCCCATGTTCGGTCCCGTGATCATCAGCATGCGACGCTCTTCGTCGAGGAGCGTGTCGTTGGCGATGAACGGCTCCTCAAGCACCTGTTCCACCACCAGGTGTCGTCCCTGGGTGATTTCGAGGCGCGGCGTGTCACTGAAGGTGGGGCGGTGCAGGTCCAGGGCGACGCTGCGTTCCGCGAGCGTTGCGAACACGTCCAGGGAGGCCATGGCCCCGGCACTGCGGCGCAGGGCTTCCAGGGAGTCCCGCAGGGTGTCCAGCAGGGCCTCGTAGAGCAACTTCTCCCGTGCCAGGGCGCGGCTGCGGCTGGACAGGGCCTTGTCTTCGAAGGTCTTGAGTTCCGGGGTGATGAAGCGCTCGACGTTCTTCAGGGTCTGGCGTCGCTGATATTCCACCGGCGCCGCATCGGACTGGGCACGGCTGATTTCGATGTAGTAGCCGTGCACCCGGTTGTAGCCGACCTTGAGACTGCTCAGGCCCGTCTGTTCCCGCTCCTGCTCCTCGATGCGCAGGAGCACATCCGCGGCGTTTTCGCTGATGGAGCGCAGCTCATCCAGTTCCTCGTCATAGCCGGCGGCGATGACACCGCCGTCGCGGATCACCACCGGGGGATTGTCGATGATGGCCCGGTCCAGCAGGTCCACGAGGTCGGGGAAGTCTCCCAGGTCCTCGCGCAGCGCCGCCAGCCCCGGTGCGGTGGTGGATTCCAGGCTGCGGACCAACTCCGGTACGGCCCGCAGTGCATGGAGCAGGCGCAGCAGATCCCGGGGGCGGGCACTGCCCAGGGCGACGCGGGTGATGATGCGTTCCAGGTCGCCGATGGGGCGCAGCAGTTCCCGGGGCTTCTCGAACTGATAGGCGCCGGTGAGGGACTCCAGGGCGTCCAGCCGCTCCTCGAGCAGCGCGCGGTCCGTCAGGGGTCGGTGCAGCCAGCGCCGCAGAAGGCGACTGCCCATGGGGGTGCGGCAGCTGTCGAGCACCGCCATCAGCGTGTGTTCCTCGCCGCCGGAGAGATTGCGATCGATTTCGAGATTGCGGCGCGTGGCCGCGTCCATGACCACAGCGTCTTCGCGTCGCTCAGCGGCAACGGCGGTGATGTGGGGCAGGGCGCTGCGCTGCGTGTCGCGCACATAGCTGATCAAGCAACCCCCGGCCGCGATGGCCAGGTGCAGATCCTCGCAGCCGAAGCCGCGCAGATCGTGGGTCTGGAACTGCTCCCGCAGCGCGCGCAGGGCGCCTTCGCCATCGAACTCCCATGCCGGCTGGCTCCGGGCGCCGGCCCGCTCCGTGACCGACGGGCGCTGCAATTGCTCGTGGTACAGCACCTCGGCGGGATTCAGGCGCTCCAGCTCACTGTCCAGGGACTCGTCGCTGTCCACTTCCATGAGGCGGAAGCGGCCGCTGCCGAGGTCCAGGTAGGCCAGACCGTAATGGCCCTGCTGGCCGGTCACCGCCATGATCAGGCGCTCGTGGCGTTCCTCGAGGAGCGCCTCATCCGTGAGCGTGCCGGGGGTGACGATGCGCACCACCTTGCGCTCCACGGGACCCTTGCTCTCGGCGGGGTCG
>CAXBBA010000599.1:0-1796 GCA_963973805.1 uncultured Halieaceae bacterium
AAGTGCTCAAGGATTTTGCGGCTATTGCGCAGGCGGGCCCGGATGAAGATGCAGACCAGGATGGCGAGGACGGCGAGGAGCACTATTCCGAGCTCTACGAGTACCTTCGCGTTGCAGCCATGAACGTCTTGCTGGATGCGGGGGTAGGCGCTCCCGAGGAATACCGTGACTAGCGCGGAACCCCATTCCGGCGAACCCCTGGCCCCCGTCGGGGCGCTGCCGCGCAGCGAGTTTCACCGCCGCCGGCGCCGCCTCATGGACCTGATGGATGACAACAGCATCGCCATCGTCACGGCGGCGGGGCTGGCGGTGCGCAGTCGCGATACGGAATACCCCTTTCGCCAGGACAGTGATTTTCACTACCTGACTGATTTTCCCGAACCCGATGCGGTGGCGGTGTTGCTACCCGGGCGCTCCCACGGAGAGTTCGTGCTGTTCTGCCACGAGAAAGATCCGGTGCAGGAGCTGTGGCACGGCGCCCGTGTCGGTGCCGATGCGGCCAGCGAGGCCTTCGGTGCCGACGACGCCTTCCCCCTGAGCGATATCGACGACATTCTTCCCGGCCTGATCGAGGGCCGCGACCGGGTGTACTACTCCATGGGGCGCAGTCGGGACTTCGATGCCCGCATCATGGCCTGGGTGAACAGCATCCGCAGCAAGGTGGCAGCGGGGGCCGTGCCTCCCGGGGAATTTACGGATCTTGATCACCTGCTCCACGAGCTGCGCCTGTACAAATCCGCCGCGGAGCTGCGCCAGCTGCGCCACGCCGCGGCGATCAGCGTGAAGGCGCACCGCCGCGCCATGGTGCAGTGCCGGCCGGGACTGTACGAGTACGCCCTCGAGGCAGAGATGCAGCATGAGTACGCGCGCCACGGTGCGCGCCATGCGGCCTATCCGGCGATCGTGGCGGGCGGTACCAACGCCTGCACCATGCACTACACCGCCAACGACCGGCGCTTGCGCAGCGGTGACCTGGTGCTTGTGGACGCGGGCTGTGAGTATCGCAGCTACGCCAGCGACATCACCCGGACCTATCCCGTCAGCGGGCGCTTCAGCCGGCGCCAGCGCAAGCTCTACGAGCTGGTGCTCGCGGCGCAGCAGGCGGCGTTTGAACGGCTGGCCCCCGGGGAGGACTGGAATGCCTCCCACGAGGCCAGCGTGCAGGTCATCACGCAGGGCCTGGTGGACCTGGGGTTGTTGGCGGGGCGCGTCGAAGCGCTCATCGAGCGCGGTGCCTACCGGGACTTCTACATGCACCGGGTGGGCCACTGGCTGGGCCTGGATGTACACGACGTGGGAGATTACCGCCCCGGAGGCGAGTGGCGGATTCTGGAGCCGGGCATGGTGCTCACGGTGGAGCCCGGCGTGTACGTGGCGCCGGACAACCTGGCGGTGGATCGCCCCTGGCGTGGCCTGGGCATACGCATCGAAGACGATGTGGTGATCACCGAAGATGGCTTCGAGCTGCTCAGCGAGGGCCTGCCGCGCAGCCCCGACGAGATCGAGGCGCTCATGGCATGAGCGACGGCGTAGGGGCGCAGGCGGACCGGATCGTCATCGCCGGCGGCGGCATGGTGGGCCTGAGCCTGGCGCTGCTGCTGGACCGCGACCTGCCTGAACATGTGCGCATCACGGTGGTCGAGGGCATGGCCCTGCCCGAGCCTGATCCATCGTCAGGCGCCTACCATCCGTCCTTTGATGCCCGCTCCACTGCCCTGAGCTTCAGCACTGCCACGCTGTTGCAGGAACTGGACCTGTGGTCCGATCTGCGCCCGGGACTGGGGCCGATCCGGCAG
>CAXBBA010000600.1:0-1795 GCA_963973805.1 uncultured Halieaceae bacterium
TGGCACCTAGTCGTGTCATCGGGCGTGCGTATCCACTTTGGTGATCAACATGCGACAACGTCACGGGCGTTTCATCTCCACCCCTCTGCTGGTCGCCATGCTGGCAGGGGGATCTGTGCTCAATACTGCAGCAGCGCAGCCGGATACGGACCTTCAATCCTTGGTGGATGGCGCCGACCAGCGTGCGCGTGCTGCGGGGAATCTGCTACAGGGAATGTCTGGGCCGGCACCCAATGGGGCAATGTCTAACTCCAATACCAGCATCACAGACCTTCGCTCGATGGTCGACAGTGCGGATCGCCAGTCACGCCAGTCCGGCTCAGACCTTCTCGAAGGCATCGATCTTTCTGCATCCCAGTTGCCACAGGGCACCCCCGAGCGCGCAGAGCTTGAAGGAGTGGTTGAGCAATTCCGCCAGCGCTCCATGGCGACCATGCAGCAGGCTCAGGACGATGCAGGTGTGCCTGCCGCCATCGAGGGGAAGTATGCCGGCGTCGAGTATTTCTACTTCATCTCGCTTTCCATGGGGGAGGCAGAGATACGGGAGGTCTACCAGGAGGCCGCGCGCAACGAGGGCAACAGCATCGTCGTGATTCAGGGCATCCCCGAGGGCACGAAGCTCCCGGCAGGCCTGATGCCGTTCTATGACATCGGCAAGGATATGTCCCCGCCGCCAAGGCTTGTGCTAGATCCCAGCCTGTTCAAGACGCTGAGCGTAGACACGGTACCGGTGGTCGTCCGCCGGGCACCGGACGCGGTAGGCGAGGTGGATCGGGGCAGCATCATCGCCTCTGTCGACGGCTTGCGCAGCCGCGACTATCTGGACCGCCAAGTGGAGGACGGGAAAACCGGCGATCTGGGCATCCAGGGGCAGCTTCTGGCGATTGCGGAACCGAACCTGATCGACGTGATGAAGGAGCGGGTGGCGAAGGTCGACTGGGAAACCAAGGCCCATAAGGCCGTCGACACCTTCTGGGACAAACAGGAATACCTGGGGCTGGTACCCGGCACCGAGGCCAAGGTCAGGACTGTTGATCCGACCATCCAGGTGACCCGGGATTTCACCGCGCCGAACGGTGAGGTTATCGTCGCCGCAGGCACGGTCATCAATCCGCTGGATCAGATGCCGTTCAACCGGCGCCTCTACGTCTTCGATGCGACGCGGCCACAAGAGGTCGCCTTCGTGAAAGAGCAGCTTGAAGGGCTGTCCGTCACTGACCCGATCCCGGTCGTGATCGCCTCCAAGTTCCCCAACACGAAAGGCTGGGACGGCTACAAAGCCCTGACCGATACGCTCAATCACCACGTCTACAAGCTGACGCCGGACATCAAGTCACGGTGGCAACTGTCTGTTACCCCCAGTGTGATCGAGGCCGACGATCGGGTCTTCAAGGTCACTGAATACGCCCTGACTCCGGAGTTGAACCATGATGCGTCCTGATCTGTTTCGGAGGCTGGCCAATAAGATGGCGCTTGTCGCTGGCGGCCTGCTTCTGTCTGCCAACGCCATCGCAGCCGATGCTGGCGGGCTGGAGAGTGGCGCCAGCGCTTCCTGCAAATCCAACGGGATTCTTGGTAGTGCACTGATCACTGACGTGTGCTGGAGCTGCCTGTTCCCGCTCTACGTCTTCGGTGCCCGCATCGGGGGTGATGGCAACAGCTCCGCGCCGGAAGACGCCAGCCCTCAACCGTTGTGTGCCTGTATGGACAGCAATGGCCTGCCGGCGCCCGGTATCCCGACATCCATGTGGGAGCCGGCACGCATGATCGAGCTCACCTACAAGCCTGGCTGCCT
>CAXBBA010000601.1:0-1788 GCA_963973805.1 uncultured Halieaceae bacterium
CATCCCCATGTTGTCGTCCAGCACGGCGCCGAACTGAGCCTCGGCCATGGTCGTATCCATGTCGACGAAACCCGTGGTGATGGCCTTGTAGAGGTACCAAAGCACCCAACCGACGACTACGGAGTACACAATTTCGATGGTGAAGGCAGCGAGCAGTCCCATGCCGCCGACGATGCGCCAGTGCGGGCTACGGCGACTCTCGCGCGCAACGTTGGCCATGGCGATGGGGGGTGCCGCGTCACCGCGACGGCCGATCATGAGCTCTGCCATGAGAATCGGGACGCCGATGAAAAAGGCGCAGGCGAGGTAGATCAGAACAAAGGCAGCGCCGCCGTTCTCCCCCGTTACGTAGGGAAAACGCCAGATGTTACCAAGGCCAACGGCAAAACCCACCGATGCCATGAGGAAGGCAAAGCGTGAGGTCCAGTGGTGTTCACCGGCGGCGGCTGCTGCCATGTTTGGTCTCCAGACTGAGGCTATCGCGCCAGTCTACACAAAAGGTTATTGACCTTCACCGATGCCGGGCCCCGGGCCAGTCAGATGGCGATACCCAGGGGCGCCGTCGCCCGCTCCAGCCAGTCGCGCACCGCCGCGTCAGAGATCAGGGGCCCGACCTCGACGCGCACTCGCTCGTGGTAGGCATCCAGCCAGGCGAGTTCCTGTTCACTGAGCAGTTCCCGGTCAATCAATCGGCGATCGAAGGGCACCAGCGTCAGTGCCTCAAAGCCCAGCATGGGCACTTCCTGCCCGGCACTGGGAATCTCCTGCACCACGCAGAGGTTTTCGCAGCGAATGCCGAATTCGCCTTCGCGGTAATACCCCGGCTCGTTGCTGACGATCATGCCCGGGCGCAGGGCCGTGGCGTTCCAGGCCTTGGCGATGCGCTGGGGCCCCTCGTGGACGCTGAGAAAAGCGCCGACGCCATGCCCCGTCCCGTGATCGTAATCCCTGCCCGTCTGCCAGAGGAATTGACGCGCCAGCACATCCAGGTGCGTACCCGTGGTGCCCGCGGGGAAATGCACCCGGTCCAGGGCGATGTGGCCCTTGAGCACGAGCGTGAACAGTTCCCGCATCTCTTTGCTTGGAGTACCGGTGACCACGGTGCGGGTGATATCCGTGGTGCCGTCGGAGTACTGACCGCCGCTATCCACCAGGTAGAGACTGTCCGGCTCCGTAGCGGCGGGCTCGTTGTCCAGATGGTTGTAGTGGCACATGGCACCGTTGGCCGCCGCGGCGGAGATCGTGTCGAAGGAGGGTTCGTGGAACAGCTCGCCTTCCCCGCGGAACTCGCCGAGGCGATTGGCGAGCACGGCTTCGTCATGGAAGCGTCCGGCTTCCACTTCACCATCCAGCCAGGCGAGGAAGCGGATCTCCGCCACCGCATCCCGGCGATGGGCCTGGCGCGCGCCCTCGACTTCCACGGAATTCTTGCAGGCCTTTATCAGCTGCACCGGATCTTCCCCGGCGACCAGCGTCGCGCCCCCCTGCTCGAGGCTGAGCTGGGTCCAGGCGCTGGCGCCCACGGGGTCCCCAAGGATTTCTTTGCCGTCCCAGTTGGCCAGCAGGGCCGCCCCCTCTTCCTCGGACACCACGCGAACACCGGGGCCCACATGGGCGTCGAAGCCCGGGGGAATGCGCTCGGGGCGAACGACCACACGCATGGTGCCATCCGCCTCGATGATGCCGTAGCTCAGGAGCACGGGCAGCCGCGGGACGTCCCGACCGCGAATGTTCAGCAGCCAGCTGACCGAGTCCGCGGCGAACACCAGCGCGGCGTCGAGCCCCTTG
>CAXBBA010000602.1:0-1787 GCA_963973805.1 uncultured Halieaceae bacterium
GTGCCCGTGTCGATGGTGTCCTTGTAGGTTTCGAAACCGCGACCGTACTGAAGCTCGATGTTGTAAGCCTCAAGTACCTGGCGGAATTTCTCGGCAACGGTCAGATCCGAACGATCGACGTTGGTGCGCAGGAATTCGACGCGTTGGCGACGCTCGTCGATATTGAAGGGCACGTCCATTTCGACAAACTGCTCGAGGCCGTCGATCATCCGGATCACCAGCGGCGTCATCTGACGCTGGATGACGGTGACCTGATCGATGGACTCATCAATTTCGGCGATGCGCTTAACCTGACTGTCGATCTGGCGCTGCAGGCGGGCGTTGTAAACGCGCAGCCCGTCGATCTGCTTCATTACGGTTTTGTAGTCATCCAGCAGATTGCGGGTTTCGTCTGCCAGGCGGTCTACCTTGGCCTGCGACTGGCGCGCCGCGTCGGTCTTGGCAGCGCTGACCTCAAGGATGTCGTCGAGCGTGCTTGCCTGTGCAGCGCTTGCCAGCCCGAGAAGGGCAGACAAAGAGGCCGCAGCGACAAGCAGCACATTCTTCAGTCGATAGCTAGTCATGGAACTGTGCTTCCTGTTGTCGAATAGATTGTCGAGTAGAAATGTAAAGCTGTGTCTTCTGGGTTTAGCAGCAAGGCTTCGGAGCCGACGAACGTCGGGATCCGCAGCCTGTTGGCCGGGCGATTGATGTAAACAGATATGTTCTGTCATTTCAAACAACTCTGATCGCAAAATCACAACGCGCCTTGCGCTGGGTACATTTGTAACACCTTCAAGACCTCAAGGTAACAACATTCCCCTGAATGCTACCCCTGTCTGACATTAGGCCGCGTGTACTCAAGAAACGCAAAACCCGGACGCCCCCCTTCCGGGTCATGATTCTCGCGCGCGATTTCGCGCCACCCGGACCAGTCGATGGGGGGCAGATACGCATCGCCATGGGGCGAAGCATGCACCCGGGTGACATAAAGACGCTGCGCCCGCGGCAGGGTGAGGGCATAGATCTGCGCGCCCCCGATCACCATCAATTCGTCGCTGCCGTCGATGAGGGCGATGTGCTCCGCCAGCTCCAGCGCCGCATCCACACTGTCCACCACCCGCACCCCGTCGGCACTGAAGTCCGGGTCCCGGCTGATGACGATGTTGCTGCGACCCGGCAGAGGCCGCCCGATGGACTCGAAGGTCTTCCGCCCCATCAGAATCGGCTTGCCCATGGTCACGCGGCGGAAGTGGGCGAGATCCGCCGGCAGATCCCAGGGCAGCGCGTTGTTGCGGCCGATAACATCGTTGTCCGCCGCCGCCACCACCAGGGCAATGGGGAGCCCCGTCATACGGCCACCGGAGCCGGGATATGCGGATGGGGGTCGTAGCCCCGGAGTTCAAAGTCCTCGAAACGATAGCCGTAGATGCTCTCGGGGCGCCGCAGAAGCGCCAGTTCCGGCAGAGGGCGGGGCTCCCGCGACAGCTGCTCGCGCACCTGCTCCAGATGGTTCGAGTACAGATGCGAATCCCCCGTGGTGACAACGATTTCTCCGGGCTCCAGGTCCGTCTGCTGCGCCAGCATGAGCACCAGCACCGCCAGGCTCGCCGTGTTGAACGGCAGCCCCAGAAACGTGTCGCTGGAACGGATGTACAGCTGGGCTGAGAGGCGCCCGCGGGCCACGTAGAACTGGTAGAGCAGGTGACAGGGCGGCAATGCCATGCGCCCCGCCCGCGCGTTGTCCTGGGGACTCAGGGACTCATCAGGCAGGTATTCCACGTTCCAGGCGTGGAACAGAATCCGGC
>CAXBBA010000603.1:0-1784 GCA_963973805.1 uncultured Halieaceae bacterium
TGGCGCATTCGAGATAGATCAGGGCGTCCTCCGCGAGGGGCGCGCGATCCAGGGAGGCGAGGGTCCGTTCCAGCAGGTCACTGTGAAAGGGCGGGTCCACGAACACCAGGTCCCAGGGGCCGGCGCCGGACTCCATAAAGGTCAGAGCGTCGGTCTCGAACACCTGCCCCAGGGGCCGGGCATCCAGGGTGCTCAGGGCATCCCGCAGGCGCTGCGCGGCGTCCCCGTTGCGCTCAACGAAGTCGCAGTGCGCGGCGCCCCGCGAAAGTGCCTCGATGCCCAGGGCGCCGGTGCCGGCAAATAGGTCCAGGCAGCGGCGGTCCGCGAGCTGCGGCGCGAGCCAGTTGAACAGGGTTTCCCGGGTGCGATCCGTAGTGGGGCGCAGGCCGTCGGCGTCGGTGATGGGCAGGCGTCGCCCGCGCCAGCGTCCACCGATGATGCGCAGCTGACCCGCGCGGGAGCTGCCGCGCCCGCTGGAGTTCGGAGTTTTGCGACGATTCGGTCGCGATGGGCGATTCAAAGTACCGACGCCTTCGTGATCAGGTGGTTCGCGATGATACGATAGCGTCCCTCTCAGAACACGGATCAGGCGCAGCAGCGTGGCCATCAGCAGATTTTTCCGATCCCGCTCCAAGGCAGCGGAAAGCCCCGAAGCGGACTCCCCCGGCGCAGCCCCGCCGCCGGAATCCCCGGCCGGGGACGGCGCCGCGGTGCCCGGGAGCGCGCCCGGCGAGGGCGCAGCGCCAGCACCGGAAGTGTCCCCGGCGACGCCGGCCGTCGCCATCGAGGCGGAGCCTTCCCCCCGGGAGCACGCAGCTGCGGCCACCGTCGCGGAGCGTCCCCGCGCCGAACAGACGAAGGAAGGCGGCGGCTTCTTCCAGCGCCTTCGCCGCGGTCTTGGACGCACCAGCGACAATCTCGTGGCCGGCTTCGGCAATCTCTTCCTCGGGAAGAAGCGCATCGATGAGGAGCTGCTCGAAGAGTTGGAGTCCCAGCTGTTGATGGCGGACGTGGGCGTAGAGGCCACGACGGAGATCGTGAGCGCACTGACGGACCGGGTATCGCGCAGGGAGCTCGCTGATGGCGAGGCCCTGATGGGAGCGCTGCGCCAGGAATTGCAGAGCATTCTAGCGCCCTGCGAAGCCCCGCTGGCGGTGGACGGCGCCAGGCCCTATGTGATTCTCATGGTGGGTGTGAACGGCGTGGGCAAGACCACCACCATCGGCAAGCTGGCGCGGCGGTTTCAGGACGAGGGCCGCTCCGTGATGCTCGCGGCCGGGGACACGTTTCGCGCCGCAGCGGTGGAGCAGCTACAGCACTGGGGAGAGCGCCACGATGTGCCGGTGATTGCCCAGCATACGGGCGCCGACTGCGCCTCGGTGATCTACGATGCGCTGCAGGCGGCGCAGGCGCGCAACGTGGATGTGCTCATCGCCGACACCGCGGGGCGCCTGTCCAACAAGAGTCACCTGATGGATGAACTGGCCAAGGTCGTGCGGGTCATGGGCAAGCTCGATGCGTCTGCGCCCCACGAGGTCATGCTGGTGCTGGATGCGGGAACGGGACAGAACGCCCTGAGCCAGGCGGCGCAGTTCCGCGAGGCCGTGGGTGTGACGGGCATCACCCTGACCAAGCTCGATGGCACCGCCAAGGGCGGCGTGATCTTCGCTATCGCGCGGCGCCTGGGGCTCCCCATTCGGTTTATCGGCGTGGGCGAGAGCGCCGAAGACCTGCGACCCTTTGCGGCGGGTGAATTCATCGAGGCCCTGTTCGACCGCGACCTC
>CAXBBA010000604.1:0-1780 GCA_963973805.1 uncultured Halieaceae bacterium
AGTGCCTCCTTCAACAGCGTTTGGGTGGCGGCGTCGAGGCCGTCCAGGGGATTGTCGAGGATCAGCAGCTCCGGGTCGTTCAGCAGGGCGTTCGCCAGCAGAGTCTTGCGCATCTCGCCGGTGCTGAGATAGCGCAGGCCCCGGTCCAGAAGGCGTTCGAGATCCAGTTTGGGGAGCAAATCGGGGAATCGCCCGTGGAGCGCCGCCATGTCATGCACCAGGTCCCGCACCCGGGTCCCCGTATCTTTTGCGTCGCTTTCGAACTCCGCGCAGTCGAGTTTGCGGTCGCGCTCGCACAGGCGTCGCCCCCGCTCGAAGCAGACATAGGCGGTGCTGCCGCTGGCGAGGCGCCGGCCCCTCTCGAAGCGGCCGGCAAAGTGGGACTGTTCACCGCTGAGGACGGCCGCGAGGGAGCTCTTGCCCGAGCCATTGCCGCCGACCACGGCCCAGTGCTCGCCCGCGAGCCAGGTCCAGTTGATGCCCCGCAGCACCGGTTTGGCGCGGTAGCTCATACTCAGGTTTTCGAGCTGCAGGAGGGGCAAGGCAGGTTCTGTCACGGTGGCGGTTTCCTCAAGCGAAACGCCCATTCTACCTCCGACGGGTCGTCCATCGCTCTTGCGACCTCGCAATCGCACTGGCTTAATTCCGGCTCACTCCTTCGCATCGCAGCCCATTGTGTCCGTATCCCTCCTCCAGATGACCGAATCCGCCCTTGCCACTCATCGACCGGCGCGCAAGTGGCTCAAGGCCCTCGGGCCTCGTGCAGCCGTGGCGTTGATTCTGCAGCTGCGCGAGGGACAGCTGGGCGTGCTCATGATTCGTCGCAGCGAGCGTGAGGGCGACCCCTGGTCCGGGCAGATGGCGTTCCCCGGCGGACGTATGGAGCCCGAGGACAGCAACGGACTGGAGACGGCGCGGCGCGAGACCGAGGAGGAGATCGGACTGCACCTGGGGGTTCAGGAGCCCTGCCTGGGTCGCCTGTCCGAGCTGAGTGCCCGGCGGCGGCTCATCTCCAGCCGCCTGGTGGTGTCGCCCTACGTGTTTCACCTGCAGCGTTCCGTCAATTTTCACCCCGACCCCGGGGAGGTGGCCGAAGTGGTGTGGGTGCCCCTGGAGTTTCTCCTCGACGGCGCCAACCGCGAGGAGATGACCTGGGATCGCGGGAGTGTGAAGCTGCGCCTGCCCTGCTACTTCTACGAAGGCCGGCGCATCTGGGGCATGTCCCTGGCCATGCTCGACGAGCTGATGGATCTGGTGGCCGGGGAGTCGGACGAGCGCCCCGTGTGGCGCCGCTAGGTCAGCCGGCCCCGGCGCGCCGAGTTCTCAGGGTTCGTCGACTTCCGGATCACCGCGGAGGAAGGCGCGGGTATTGAGCATCAGCTCCGTAACCGCCGGGTCTTCTTTGGCGGCTTCGCGCAGGGCGTCGGCGCTGGCCTTGCCCGCCACGAAGGCGCGCAGCAGGTCCATGTGCACCGGAGTCATGTCCGGGTCCCGAGCCCAGCGAGGCGCGTCCACCAGGCTTCCCGTGACCGCCTCACCGCTGTAGTTGAGCCAGTAGCCGCCACAGTGGGACAGGATGTAGTCGTCCACGCGACCGTAGCTGAAGTTGGGGGTGCGGGAATCAAAGCCGTCGGGGGGCACCTCGCGAATGCGTTCCAGGGCGAACACCCAGCGGGTGCCGACGGCGAAGTCCTCCGCCGGTGGACGGCAGTAGTCCCGCGTCGCCATCCAGATGCGTACTTCGTCGAGGTAGTCGGGGCCGCGCAACGTTTCTTCGATG
>CAXBBA010000605.1:0-1780 GCA_963973805.1 uncultured Halieaceae bacterium
TCCCGGGTGATGATCGCATCCGTGTGGCCCGAACCGTAGCGGTTGATGTGCTCGATGGCCTCGTCGAGGGAACCGACGACGCGCACGGCCAGAATCGGCGCCAGGTACTCTTCGCTCCAGTCCCCATCCGTCGCCGCGATGGCGCCGGGCAACAGCGGCAGGCTGCGCGCGCAGCCCCGCAGCTCCACGCCTTTTTCCCCATAGGCTTCGGCCAGCGCGGGCAGCAGAGACGATGCCTCGTCCTCGTGGACAAGGAGCGTTTCCATCGTATTGCAGGTGCCGTAGCGGTGCGTTTTGGCATTCAGGGCGATAGCCACGGCCATGTCGGCGTCTGCGCCGCTGTCGATGTAGCAGTGGCAGACCCCGTCCAGATGCTTGATCACGGGCACCCGGGCTTCGTCCACGATGCGCTGCACGAGTCCCTTGCCACCGCGGGGGATGACGACATCGATCAGGTCGTCCATACGCAACAGGGCCCCCACCGCCGCGCGGTCCCGGCTTCCCACCAGCTGCACGGCGGCGCGGTCGAGGCCGGCGGCCTCCAGTCCCGCGCCCATCGCCTCGGCGATTACCGCGTTGGAATGCAGGGCCTCGGAGCCGCCGCGCAGAATCGTCGCGTTGCCGGACTTCAGGCACAGACTCGCCGCGTCGGCGGTCACATTGGGACGGGACTCGTAGATGATTCCGATCACACCGAGGGGGACGCGCATTTTGCCCAGGCGAATGCCCGAGGGGCGTGTTTCCAGGTCGCGCACGGCGCCGACGGGATCGGGCAGGGCCGCGACCTGGCGCAGCCCTTCCAGCATCGCGTCGATGCGCGCCGGGGTGAGTTCCAGGCGGTCGAGCAGCGCCGCCGCAAGGCCCCGCTCCCGGGCGCGCTCCATGTCCTGGCGGTTCGCCGCCTCCAGCTCTTCACGCATACCGTCGAGGCAGGCAGCGGCTTCGAGCAGCGCCGCGTTCCGCGCAGCAGTGCTCGACGCGGCGAGCTGGCGCGATGCCGCCTTCGCCGCCTCCGCCAAAGCACGCACATCCAGGGCAATATCTGTCGAAGTAACCGCATTCATGGAAATTAGGACTCAAAAAACAACGCCCATAATTGTACCATTGCACCGACTTCCCGGCGCTCCTGGAATTACGGACCAACCCACACACTGATCCCCTAGTGAGGACATCCATGCAAGACCCTGAAGCAGGGCTATATACGCTGGTTATCTCCTGCCCGGACCGCCCGGGCCTGGTGGCGGAGGTATCCGGCTGCGTGGCCCGCCACGGCGGCACCCTCGCCGAGTCCCACAACCACACGGATCACCAGCACCGCTGGTTCTTCATGCGCAACGTCATCGGCGGGGCACCGGAGTTTGAGCGCGAAGCCTTTTGTGCGGAATTCGGGCGCATCGCCGAAGACAACACCATGGAGTGGTCGATGAGCGAGAGCGCGCAGAAGGAACGGGTGGTCATCCTCGCCAGCCACGCATCGCACTGCCTGGCAGACCTCCTCTATCGCTGGAAGAGCGGGGATCTGCCCTGCGCCATTCCCTGCGTGATATCCAACCACGAGAACCTCCGTTCCATGGTGGAGTGGCATGGCATCCCCTTTCACTACGTCCCGGTCCCGAAGACCGCCAAGGAAGAAGCCTTCGCCAGCATCGAAGCCATCATCGACCGCCATGATGCCGACACCATAGTGCTCGCGCGCTTCATGCAGATCATGCCGCCCCACCTCTGAGACAAGTACGCCAAACGCCTGATCAACATTCACCACAGCTTCCTGCCCTCGTTC
>CAXBBA010000606.1:0-1778 GCA_963973805.1 uncultured Halieaceae bacterium
TGGGGTGTATGCGCCCGGCGGCGATTGCTTCTTCGAGCGCGCAGCCCGGCTCTGAGTTGTGGGCGCAGTCGCGAAAGCGGCAGTGGCCGATCACGTCGCGAAACTCCCTGAAGCCCGATTCCACATCGGCGCGGTCCATGTGCCATAGCCCGAATTCGCGAATCCCGGGGGAATCCACGAGTGTGCCTCCGCCGGGCAGGGGGAAAAGCCGTGACGTGGTGGTGGTGTGGCGCCCTTTCTGGCGTTCCTCGGACAGGGCGCCCACGCGCTGATCAGCGTCCGGCAGCAGGGCGTTCACCAGCGTGGTCTTGCCGACACCGGACTGGCCGACCAGGATGCTGGTGTGGTCGCGCAGCAACGGCGCGAGTTCGTCCGTGGCACCACTCCTGGCTCCCGTGTGTATCACCGGGTAATCCAGGGCGGGGTAGGGAGCAAGGAGCTCATCCATCATCGCGGCGTTCCCGGTGTCTTCCAGCAGGTCTACCTTGTTGACCAGGATCACCGCGTCGGCGCCGAGGTTCTCTGTGGCCACGAGGTAGCGGTCCACGAGGTTGCCATGGGGCTCCGGTCTCGGCGCGATGACGATAACCACCTGGTCGATGTTCGCCGCGACGCTGCGCAGATCGCCGTACTTGTCCGGCCGGCGCAGCTCCGTATCCCGTGCCTCCCGGGCCACGATGACGCCGGTGTCATCCCCGGCGCGAAACACAACGCGATCCCCCGTAACCACGGAGCCGAGGTTGCTGCGCAGGTGGCAGCGGTGTACGCCGTCGTCGGCCAGCACATCGGCCTGATGGCCGTAGCGGGCCACGAGCTGGCCGGCACGCTCCGGGCCCAGGCTGTTTTCGTCGGGGAGAACGCTGCGGGCGTCGTCTTCTCCGTCGTCCCGGGCACGGGCGGCCTTCGCCGCCTGGCGTTCCTGGATGCGGCGGCGTTGTTGCTGACTTATGCGGCGTTTACTCACGGGGGCATTATTGGGTGTCAGTGGCGGCGCTGTCGAGGACTGCCGTACCGCTGGCCCCGGTCCGCTGGCATACTGACGGCGCGGCGCTTGCCGGTGCGTCGCCCCTATTGTTCAAGTCCCTCGCCGGCAGGGAGAGCGTGCGCAGATGATTGATGGCAGCAACCTGATCTGGGTAGACATGGAGATGACTGGTCTCGATCCCGGCGGAGACCGGGTGATCGAGATCGCCACCATTGTTACCGACAGCGACCTGAACACGCTGGCGGAGGGGCCCGTGATCGCCATCCATCAGCCCGACGAGGTGCTCGAGGCGATGGACGAATGGAACACAACGCACCATGGCAACTCCGGCCTCACCGCCCGGGTGCGCCAGAGCACCGTCGATGAGGAGCAGGCCGCGCAGGAGACGCGCCTGTTTCTGGAAGAGTGGGTGCCCGAGGGGGCCTCGCCCATGTGTGGCAACTCCATCTGCCAGGACCGACGGTTCATGGCTCGCCATCTACCGTCCCTCGAGAGCTATTTTCACTACCGCAATCTCGATGTAAGCACGCTGAAGATACTGGTGCAGCGCTGGCGGCCCGACGTGGCGGCGGGGCTGAAAAAGCGCGCCGTGCATCTGGCGCTGGAGGATATCCGCGATTCCATCGATGAGCTGCGCTACTACCGGGAGCATTTTCTGCTGGTCGAATAGGGCGTTTCCGAGGGGCGCCCGATCCTGGGGGTGAAGTGGTGATGGATGATTCTGCATCAGAGCGAAGGCCGACAGGGGATCGGAGCAGGTCGGCGGTTCCACTGATTCGGGGTGCGGAGACGC
>CAXBBA010000607.1:0-1774 GCA_963973805.1 uncultured Halieaceae bacterium
ATGAATAGGCTGGCGGAGCGCGCCAGTGATTCCCTGGCGCGGGTGTACGATCAGAGGTTTCGCATCAGCGTACACCAGTGGCGGATCCTGGTGACGGTGCGCGAATATCCCGGTCTCAGTGCAACGGCGATTGCCGCCCGCTGCGCCCTCGACAAGGTGCAGGTGTCCCGTGCCGTTACCGACCTTGAGGAGCGCATGTTGCTGCAGCGTCGTGCAGTGGCACGGGACCGGCGATCCAGGGAGCTCACCCTCACGGACGCGGGGATGGCGCTCGTCCAGCAGATCACGCCCCTGGCTCTGGAGTGGGAGACCACATTGCTGGCGGCGCTCGATGAGCCCCAGCGGAAACAGTTCCGGGACCCACGCAGGAAGAAATCGTCGCGAGCCTGCCCGTGCATCTGCGGCCCTTTGTGCGCATCCAGGACTATGGCACGCAGTATTCGCCGCGAGATCAGGCCGCCTGGCGCTTTCTTATGACGGCGCTGGTGCGAAGCCTTTCATCCACGGCACACCCAGTTTACCTGCAGGGGCTTGAGCGCACCGGCATCGCCCTGGATCACATCCCGAGCATCGACGAGATGAACGCCTGCCTCGCCAGCCTGGGGTGGCGCGCAGTGGTGGTGGATGGTTTTATTCCGCCCGCGATTTTCATGGAGTTCCAGGCGCTGAAGGTGCTGGTCATTGCTCTGGAAATGCGCACCGTCGAGCATCTGCTCTACACGCCCGCGCCGGATATTCTCCACGAGTCCGCCGGCCATGCGCCCTTTCTGGTGGACGTGGATTACGCCGAGTATCTGCAGCGCTTCGGCGAAGTGGGTATGGCGGCCATCGCCGACGAGCACGACCAGGAGCTGTATGAGGCGGTGCGCAAGCTGTCCGTTCTCAAGGAAAACCCCGATACGGAGCCTCAGGTTCTGGCGGACGCGGAGACGAAGCTGCAGCAGCTTGGCGAGCGCGATCATCCGCCCTCCGAGGCAGCGCTGTTGACACGTCTGCACTGGTGGACTGTCGAGTATGGCCTGGTGGGGACCCTCGAAGACTACCGGCTCTTCGGTGCGGGCCTGCTGTCTTCCCTGGGCGAGAGCCAGAGCTGCCTGGACGATGCGGTGGTCAAAAAGCTGCCCCTTACCGTCAATGCGGTGGCCACCCCCTATGACATCACCGCCACCCAGCCCCAGCTGTTTGTCACCCGCAGCTGCAAGCATATGGGCCAGGTGCTCGAAGAATTTGCGGCGTCCATGGCCTTTCGCCGCGGCGGTAGGGAAGGACTGGAGCGGGCGATCAGCGCTCGCACCGTCTGCACCGCCGAGTACGCGTCCGGCGTGCAGGTCAGCGGTCTGTTCGACGAGTGCCTCTGCGACGCCGTGGGCAATGTGGTGTACCTGCGCACGAAGGGCCCCACGCAGCTGGCCTGGAAGGGGCGGGAGCTCTACGGGCATGGCGTCGCCGCGCACCGTGAGGGCTTCGGTGCCCCCGTGGGCCTGCTCAAGGATTTCAGTCGCTGTCTCTCCCACTACACCGTGGACGAGCTGCGGGCACACCAGATAGCGATCGGGGAGTTCGTGCGCCTGGAATTTCTTTCCGGGATCACCGTGGAGGGCGAGCTCGAGGAAGTGCTGCGCCAGGATCACCGTAACCTGGTGCTCAGCTTCCGGGACTGCACCGTCACGACGCTGGACGGGCGGGTGCTCTTTGAGCCCGCCTGGGGACGCTACGACATGGCGGTCGGTTCAGCGATCACCAGCGTTTCCGGCGGTGTCGCCGACCGCGAGCG
>CAXBBA010000608.1:0-1773 GCA_963973805.1 uncultured Halieaceae bacterium
CACTGACTGCGTGCCAAGAAAGCACCATCGAAAAATGGAGCTGGCGAGAGGAATCGAACCCCCGACCGGCTGATTACAAATCAGCTGCTCTACCTACTGAGCTACGCCAGCCATATTCAATTGCATCTGTCGGCATCCCTGCCGCAGTGGGGCGCGATGGTAGTGCAAGGAAAGCCCGGATACAACGGTCGATCTGCCCCGAAATTTGTCGAACCCTCGCCTCCGCCATCGTAGCCGGGCTGGACGCACGGACTAAACCCCAGGACCTACACCTGGCGATGATCCGCTACGGAGACCAGTCCGACTGCGGTTCCGTGAACGCGTCGGTGCTGCTCCCGGTTTCACGGACGGGGCCGAAGGGTCAGGGAGTCCCCCCAGCCCGCAACCTTGTCCACCGGCATTGGCCGGGCAAAGAGGTAACCCTGGGCATACTGACAACCCAGCTCGCGAAGGGCGTCGACATGGGCCTGGGTCTCGACGCCTTCAGCGACCGCACGCAGGCCAAATGCGGAGGCGAGGCCGACCACACTCTGCACGATCTTGCGATCACCCATGTCTTCCAGCATGTCCCGAACGAAGCTCCGGTCAATCTTGACCTCGTCGACGGGCAGCGAGCGGAGATGGCTGAGGGACGAATACCCCGTGCCGAAATCATCGAGGGACACGTGCACACCCAGCCCACGGACATCGGTCAGAACCTTCATCGCACGCTCAAGGTCGCCGACCGCCGCGCTCTCGAGAACCTCCAGCGTCAGCAGCTCTGGTCGCGCACCGGGAAGACGCGTAAGCAATGCTGCCAGAGAATCCACGAACCCGTCGCTGAGAAGATGGGGGCCAGCAACATTGACGCTCACCTTGATATCCAACCCCCGGGACTGCCATTCGCTGATCTGTGCCAAAGCCTGGGCAATCATCGCTTCCCCGAAGCGCAGTTCCAGGTCACTCTGATCAAGGTCGGGCAGAAATTCCATGGGCGAGAGGATTTCGCCGCTTGGCAAATGCCATCGCACCAGGGCTTCGAAACCCTCGACCGCGGTGGTTTCGAGATTAATCTTGGGCTGATAGTGCAGTCGGAACTGACCCTCGTTCAGACCCTCCTCGATCTCGGCCAGGCACTCTCTACGGTGCCTTTCCTTCGTCTCCAATTCCACATCAAACAGGCTGTAGGGAGACGCTACGCGGGTTTTGGCGCGACACATCGCCTGATCCGCGTGACGCAGCAGCGTGTCGGCATCCGCCGAATCCGTGGGGTAGAGCGTAACGCCAACGCTGGCGCCGATCTGCAGCGCCAGCCGGTTGATGGAGATAGGCCTGGCAACCTCTTCAAGGAGTACGCGCAGGCGCCGGTCGAGCTCCGGCCCCTCGCCGAGGTCATCGAGGACAACCACAAACTCATCACCGCCGAGGCGGGCCACCAGATCACTCCCGCGCACGTGATTCCGCAAACGCCGGGCCACCGCTATCAGGACTTCATCGCCGACATCATGACCGTGCTGATCGTTGATCGGCTTGAAGTCATCCAAATCCAGATAGCACAGGGCAAAGCCCTCCGGTCGGCGCTCCGCTCGTGCCATCAGCTGCTGAATCAGGTCCGCCAGGAGGCGGCGGTTTGGCAGACCGGTCAGACTGTCGTAGTTGGCCATGCGATGCAGGGCCTGCTCATGCGCCCTGCGCTCGGTCAGATCAATGTCGATGCAGAACAGTTCCGGCTCGGTGCCCGGGATGCGTAACACGGTATGGCTGGAATACACGGATACGGTACTGCCATCTTTG
>CAXBBA010000609.1:0-1772 GCA_963973805.1 uncultured Halieaceae bacterium
TTCAGGACCGCCAGCACCAGCCCGCCGAAATGGCGTTTGTTGTGACGCATGTTTCTCACCATTCGGTCTAGGTCCGATGAGATGCGGTCGGGGGTGACCGTGGGCCTGACTGATTGAAGATAGTTGCCGTCCACACGTATCAGTCGTGCTCGTCTGCATAAAGAGAGAGCGTCCTTCACAGCCGCGTCAATGGCTTCAACGCGCCTCTGTCTCCTGACCCTGAGGTTGCTTCTGTACCTTCGCATCTCGGGCGTGATAAGCCGCTGCCTGATCTGTCGCAGGTACTCAAGGTAGTGCTCATGTACCGTCTTCCCATCTATGTTGGTGTGCAAAGGGAGCCCTGCCAGTGCGCCAACACCCATCCTCTCGTTTACTCCAAGTAGAACGTCAATATCACGATCAATCTCATAGCCTGCAAAGTAGTCCCTGGTTAGCAACGCGCAGGACTCCACCAGCCGCGTCTTCTCGTTGCGGATGCGCTTTATCAACCCCTGGCCGGTTTCCTGGCGTCGGCTGATAACCAGTCGCTTCTTGTGGAGTATTTCGTCAAGCAGTTTGGTAACGTCCCGCAGCGCCTCCGCCGAATGCGGTGGATTCACGAGGTAGGTGGTGTCCGCGTTGTCGTTTGGGTTGTAGACGTCCAGACCCTTGTCTCGGGTTAGATGGAAGTGGCTTAGAGCATCAAGTTGGCGCTGCGCTTCAGGCGATATGTGGTGCTGTTCGCACATACCTGTCTCCAGATTCCGATGGTTTGGTGAGATCGCTGGGTAGTCAGAACAGGCCATTGAGGAGGGGGCCTTTACAGATAAGCGGGGTAAAGCGTCCATCATTTATATTAATCAAAGTTAAAGAATAGATAGGTCCTGGCTTTTGCTGGGCCTGTGTGGTTCTGAGAGCCCCATGAATGCTGGTTTCCCCTCTCTATACTATGGGGATCCGGTGTACGTTCTTACGCAGCGGGCTGGGCACTGGTAAAAGGCCTGACCTGCCGTCGGGCATGGGCCGATATTGGTGCGGTCAGATAAAGGGATAGGGTAAAATGCCGCTATTCCGCTACACGTAGCGGAAATAGCAGGTTTTCTTAAACAGGTACCGTGGTTTTCCGGTTTCTTCGCTGATTGTCTGGCTGGCCCTGTGCCCCGATTATGGAGAGGCATCGAATGCGATTCATGCGTCTATCGGAAGTGATTGCTATAACCGGGCTTTGCCGGTCCTCTATTTACAATCGAATGGCGCTCGGCCAATTCCCAAGGTCCGTTTCTTTGGGTGGGCGCGCTGTTGCCTGGGTGTCGGACGAGATCGACCACTGGATGGCCGCCAGGATAGAGGAGCGGGATAGTCACAAAAGCAGTGACTAACCTGCCTTCTGCGCCGATTCGCGACCTGTTCGTCCGTTCAGTCTTCACCCTCCACCGCCAACCGCCTAAGCTCTGCCCCGGGAAGTCGTGTACGACATTATTGGGGATATCCACGGCCACGCAGGGCCGTTGAAGCAGCTGCTGGATCGGCTGGGCTATGTGGAGTCCGCCGGCGTGTGGCGCCACCCTTCCCGCCGCGCACTTTTCCTGGGCGATTACATTGATCGGGGGCCGGAGCAGGTGGAGGTGGTGCGTATCGTGCGCGCCATGGTGGGTGCCGGCGAGGCGCTGGCGATCATGGGTAACCACGAGTTCAATGCCGTGGCTTGGGCTACGCCTGACCCGCACCAGCCCGGCGCCTACCTGCGCCCGCATTCCGCCTAGAACCGACACCAACACAGGGCATTTCTGGAC
>CAXBBA010000610.1:0-1759 GCA_963973805.1 uncultured Halieaceae bacterium
CCGCATCGATGCGGCGCACTCCCCGGTTGCCCACCTGCATGTCGTCGACGCGCATGGAGCCGGAAATGTCCACGGCGAGCATGAGATCGCGTCCGCTGTTGGGCAGCTCAATCGCCTTGCCAATCCACAGGGGGCGTGCGGCGGCGAGGAGCAGCAGCAGCCATATCAACCACAGGACAACTTCGGGCAGGCGCTGGGCCGTGCGCACCAGGGTGCTGCTTTCTTCGGACGCCAGGCGCTGCCAGCTGCGAAAGAACGGGGCGCGCAGTGCGGGGCGTTGGGAGACCCGCGCCGGTGCGAGGCGGCGGAACAGCCAGGGAAGGGGTGCCAGCAGCAGCACCAGGGGCCAGGTCAGGGTGATCACGCCGGGCGCTCCAGTCGCTGGAGCCAGTGGGCCGTCTGCTCCAGCAGGCGCTGCGCATCGGCTCTGGATACTTCTCTGGCATAGGCGAGAGCCAACAGGTCCGGGTCGAGGGAGGCCGTGTCGTCGCGGGACAGACCGTTGAGGAAATCAACCCACTCCCGGCCCGTGAGGCCAGCGCAGTCCCGGCGCTCGGCCAGCGCCAGTCCCACGCGGCGGTGCAGCGCATTGGTTTGCGCGAGGCACTGGCGGGGATCGTCCAGTTGCTCTTCGAGGCGGTGCAGCAGGGCTTTGGCATCGCGCAGGACGGCCCCGCGCTGGTAGTAGCGCCAGCCCTGGTACGCCGCAAAAGTCAGGCCGAGCAGGACCAGGGCTATGACCAACCACCAGCCCGGCGCCAGAGGCCACCAGCTGACCGCCTCCGGCGTGCGCAGTGGTGCCAGCATTTCCGTGACGGCGCCGGGATTCATACGGCACCATCGCCGTAGAGGCGGCGCAGCAGGCTCAGGGGGGCGTCGTCGGTGCGCGCCCGGAGCATGGGGACGCCCAGGCGACGAAGCCCTTCGCGGTATTCCTCAATGCGCTGCTGTGCCTCATGGGCATAGCGGGTCTTGAGGTCCGGTGCCGCCGTGTCCAGATCCAGGCGCTCCCGGCCATCGGTCACGGCGTAATGGCCCGCCGGGGGAAGGTGTTCTTCCAGGGGGTCACTGCAGTGAATGGCGGTGATCTCCGTATGACGAGCCAGGCGAAACATCTCCTTCTGGGCTTCGTCGCTATCGGCTCCGGCGAAGTCACTGATAAAAAAGACGCTGGTGCCCGGGCGCGCTACGCGCCGCGCGCTGCGCAGCATGTCGACGAAGCGAGTTTCCTGGGCCGGTGTCGGAGCCTGGGGCGGCCGCGGTTCCGCGAGCGCCGAGAGCAGCGCGAGCACGGTGCGGCGACTGTTGCGAGGACGCATCTCCCAGTGGTCGTCGTGGCGCAGGATCAGGGCTCCCACGCGCTCGTTGCTGCCCAGGGCACTCCAGGCCAGGAGCGCGGCGAGCTCGGCGGCGAGCACGCTCTTGAAACAGTATCGCGACCCGAAGTCCATCGCGGGGCGATGGTCCACCACCAGAAGCACCGGCCGCTCCCTCTCTTCGTGGAACATTTTGGTGTGGGCGCTGCCGGTCCGCGCGGTGACGCGCCAGTCGATGGCGCGGATATCATCCCCGGCCTGGTAGCCTCGCACTTCCTCGAACTCGATGCCGCGTCCGCGAAAGTTCGAGCGCTGGCCGCCGGACAGCTGGGCGAGGGCACGCCGCCGCCGACGTATGTCCAGCTGTCGGGCGGGAAAGCGCAGCGCCAGGAGCCGACTCAGGTCAACCTGGGCTCCACTGGCGAAGGTGCAGTCCGCCCTCC
>CAXBBA010000611.1:0-1747 GCA_963973805.1 uncultured Halieaceae bacterium
GTTCATCGATGAGCACGTAGACGCGATCGTCGGGGGCGTTGCGGACGAGATCAAAGCCCTGCATGAGCAGGGCCACGCGCACGGAGATCACACCCTCGTAGTTCGTGCCCGTGTTCAGGCCCGCATCGCTGGGGTCCACATAGCGAATCGAAGTGGAACCGCTCAGGCGCTGACCGAACTTCACCTGCATGTGCTCCACCCCTTCAATCATCTCCTGGGGGGGCTGACCGTCACCCCGGACGTCGCGGTACAGGGCCCAGACATCAAGGCCATTGCGGTCGCGCTGCGTGTCGGCGACAAACCAGACGACCTCCTCGAAGAGCAGGACCTGGGCCGAAGTGTCATAGGTGGTACTGATACTGTCGACGAAGTTCTTCGATGCATCGAATTCCAGCGTGGTGGCGTTGGGGGGGGACGCGGCGTTGCAGGACTGGGCATTGGAGACCTGAAAAAGGTGCGCTGTCAGATTACAACCAGTAACCACCACCCAGCTGTCCTGCTCGATTTCGCACTCGGGGTTGTCATCGATGGATACCTCCGTGCTGCTGGGCAATACCATGGCGGTCAGCAGGGGATCATTGGGATCATCCGCGTTCATGCGCTCGGTCATGCGCAGACTGAGTATATCGCTGCCATTGCGGGCACCACCGGCGGTCTCCGCTGCAGTGGCCGTGGACCAGGCACTGATATCCGTAATGGGCGGCACCGTCCCCCAGGTTCCCGTTCCATCGCGCTCATAGCCCCGAACCCCCTCCAGGGTCTGGGAGAAACCGGGGCTGTTGGGGTCCTCAATCATGTTGATGACAAACACTTCGCCGGTATTACAACCCAGATACTGGGTCTGGTAGATATCTTCGCGCATGAGGTCCAGCGAGAAGCGGCCGTTCTCCTGCAGCCTGGCGAGGGAGTTCTCGAGCCTTGCCGAGTCCTGGTTGGCAAGAAACACCGTCACCACGCCCAGCACAAGGAACGCACCGATCAGCAGCGACACCATCAGTTCGATGAGGGAGAGGCCGGCCTGGTGCCCGGGTGATTTCATGATCCGCGCGTTCATGGCGTAAGTACCGAACTGAGATTGACAGTCTGCTGAACCCGCGACCGGGTGGTGGAGCCATCGGTGGCATCGTCGTCGTCGAACTGACGCTCGGTCCAGCTGACCTGCACCGTGTACTCGTTCCCGTTGGCCGATATTTCAGCGCGGCCATTGGGGATGCTCGGGCGGAAACTCGCGGCTCCCACGCCAAACACATCGACGAAGTGCACATTCCACTCCCGCAGGTCCTGCAGTGCGGCCTCCTGGGGCGTGCAACCATCCACATCGGTGCAGTTCTGGTCCGCGGGCACGGAACTGGTGCCCGCTCCATCATCGGGATAAACCCCGACATAATTTGCCACCGCCGTGGGATTGGCGCGCATGGCGTCGAGGATTTCCGCCGCCGCGAAGATCGCCTGGGACCGGAAGTACGCACCCTGATTCGCCTGCAGGCTCAGCATCTGCATGCCCACCACTCCCAGGATACCCACGAGGAGGATGAGCACGCTGACCATCACTTCGATCAATGTGAAGCCAGCCTGACGGGCCGGTCCCGGAGCGCGCATTGGGCGTGTCGCCGGGGATGTTTCAGGGGCAGACAACATCAGCACCTCCCGACGCCGTATGATCCTGCACGACACCATTGCCGTCGCCATCCACTGCCATTCGTGCCTGTCCCGAGACCTCCACAATAAGCGCCCGGGCATCGCTGAC
>CAXBBA010000612.1:0-1734 GCA_963973805.1 uncultured Halieaceae bacterium
CCCTGTGGAACGCCTGTGATGGTCTGCGGGAGGGACGCCTGGTACCCGTGCTCCCGGATCATCCGCTGGTGACGCGCTCCGCAATCTGGGCCGTACACCCCAGCGGACGCATCGTCGCTCCCAAGGTGCGCGCCATGATCGATTTTCTGACCGGTCTGTTTTCTCCTCCGCCGTGGGAGGAGGCGGGAGAGGCCCGTTGAGTACAGAGCCGGGGATGGTCCCGGGGGTTACTCGATGTTCTGCACCTGCTCGCGCATCTGTTCGATCAGCACCTTGAGTTCCACGGCGCTCTGCGTCGTTGCACTGGCGGTGGACTTGGATGACAGGGTGTTGGCCTCGCGATTGAGCTCCTGCAAAAGAAAGTCCAGACGCCGTCCGCAGGGGCCGCCCTCGTCGAGGACGCGGGACACTTCCCGGACGTGCGCTTCGAGGCGGTCCAGCTCTTCATCCACGTCAGACTTCTGCAGCAGTAGCACGAGCTCCTGTTCCAGGCGCCCCTCGTCCTCGGGCAGGTCCAGGTCATCCAGGCGTTTGCGCAGGCGCTCCTCCTGGCGGGTTCGCAGCATAGGGAGGCTCGCCCGCACCCGGTCGACCTCGGTGCTGATGCCTGCGAGGCGCTGGCGCAGCAAGTCTTCGAGCTCCGCCCCTTCGCGGGCCCGGGTCTCGCGCAGGGTGTTCAGCGTCCGCAGAAACACCGCAAAGGCGGATTGCTGCAGCCGCGACTCATCCTCGTAGTCACCATCCACCACGCCGGGGTACTGCAGTACCGCGAGGGCGTCGGGACGGTGCAGCTCGGGCGCCGCGCGCTGCACCTCGTTCAGCGCCCCCACGATGGCGCCCAGGCGTTCCCGGTCGAGGCGCAGGGGGCGGTCCCGATCCGTGGCGCTGACCTTGATCTGGCAGTCGATCTTGCCGCGCCCGAGGCCCCGGGCAAGGGCTTCGCGCAGCTTTGGCTCCAGGGCCCGCAGGCTGTCTGGCAGCTTGAAGTGGCAATCGAGGTAGCGGTGGTTGACGCTGCGCAGCTCCACGGTAAACGCGCCGCCCTCGGCGCTGCTTTCCCGGGCGAAGGCGGTCATGCTGTGTATGTTCATCGCGATGGTCCGACCCAAGATTGCGTCGCATGGTAGCAGCCCCGGCAGCGGTGACGGCGCCCGACAGCGTATAATGGGATTTTTACCTTCTGGAGAGGATCACCATGACGCGACCCAGCGGCCGTGCTGTCGATGAATTGCGCCCCGTATCCATTGAGCGGAACTTCACCTGCCATGCCGAAGGCTCGGTGCTGGTCAGCTTTGGCAACACACGAGTGATCTGCACGGCGAGCGTGGAAGAGTCCGTACCCCGTTTTCTGCGCGGTCAGAATTCCGGCTGGATCACCGCGGAGTACGGCATGCTGCCCCGCTCCACCGGCTCGCGCATGGGCCGGGAAGCCTCCCGGGGCAAGCAGGGGGGGCGCACGCTGGAGATCCAGCGTCTCATCGGTCGCTCGCTTCGGGCCGCCGTGGACCTGTCTCGCCTCGGCGAGAACACCATCACCCTGGACTGTGATGTTATCCAGGCCGACGGAGGCACGCGCACCGCGTCCATCACCGGCGCTTTCGTGGCGCTGGTCGATGCGATCAACGGCCTGCAGCGGACGAAGCGCATCACCGCGGACCCTCTGCAGCACTTTATCGCCTCCGTGTCCGTGGGGGTCTATCGCGGTGAGGCGGTGCTCGATCTGGACTACGCGGA
>CAXBBA010000613.1:0-1732 GCA_963973805.1 uncultured Halieaceae bacterium
ACCCGAGGCCTGGCGCGAATTGCTTGGGGAGGAGTTCGAGCAGCCGTACATGAAGGAACTCGCGGCTTTCCTGCGTGAGCGCCGCGCCGCCGGAGCGACACTGTACCCACCGCCCCGGGATATTTTCCGCGCTTTCTGGGAGACGGCCCCGGACGATGTGCGAATCGTAATCCTGGGTCAGGACCCCTACCACAATCCTGGCCAGGCGCACGGGCTCTGCTTTTCCGTCAATCCCGGAGTGCCCACGCCACCGTCGCTGGTGAACATCTACAAGGAGCTTGCAACGGATTTGCACTGCAGTGATCCGGGGCATGGGTGCCTGCTGTCCTGGGCGCGCCAGGGTGTGTTGCTGCTGAACAGCGTGCTGACGGTGGAGAAAAACTCACCAGCCTGCCATCAGGGCAAGGGTTGGGAACGTTTCACGGACCGGGACGTCGCCGCGCTGTCGGCGCATCCCTCGCCGAAGGTGTTCCTGCTCTGGGGCGCTTACGCGCAGAAAAAGGGTCGGGCCATTGATGCCGGCAAGCATCGGGTCCTGACCGCGCCGCACCCTTCGCCCCTGAGTGCCCATCGTGGCTTCTTCGGTTGTCGTCACTTCAGCAAAGCGAACACCATCCTGCAGGAGCATGGCCTGGCAGAGGTGGACTGGCAGCTGCCTCCGGTCGAGGAGGTGGGTACGCCGACCGAGATCCCGGTCTGAGGCTCGCTACACCGGCGTGAGCTGAACTCCATCGGGGCTGAGGAGGGGGCCGGCGGGGGAGTCGGCGGACACCTCGGCAGCGACGATGTAGCCATCGCCTCCGGGCACGCAGCGCAGGACCTTGCCGACGGCGGAGCCGCCCGCATCGCTCAGGCGCTCCTTCGCCTCGACCACCTCCGGTGCGCGGTAGATACGCAGGCGGCGCTTGGCCCGACCCTTGTAGTGCAGTCGCGCCACGACTTCCTGCCCCGTGTAGCAGCCCTTGTCGAAGGCCACGAGGTCCCGCTCGTCGAAGTTCAGGGTCTGGGGGGTGAACTGCCCGCTATCCTCCGCATCGAGGGGGTAGTGGCCCCCGGCGAGTACCCGCGCCTGCCATTGGTTTTCCTCGCCCGCGGGCAGAGTCTCGGCGAACGCCCTCAGGCTTTCTTCCGCTCCGGACAGGGCGATCACTTCGCCGATTCCCCCGTCCCGACCAAGCACCAGCAGGTCGTCGCGACGATCGATGGCATTGGGTTCCGCCGGCAGCTCCGCTATGGGCGCATCGCCGTAGATTCCCAGAATTGCGCCTTCCCGTGAATCCGGGGATACCTCGACGCGGGAGAACTGCGCGTAGCGCTGCAGCGTCTCGACGCAGGGCTGGCACAGGGAGGCGCGCAGGCGCAGCACGAGGTGGGCCGGGTCCAGGGCAATAATCCGCAGATCACTGATCACCCGGCCCTGGGGGTTGCACAGGGCGCCCGGCAGGGAGTGCGTTGGCGTGAGCCTGCGCAGGTCGCAGGTCAGCTGACCCTGAAGAAACTCCGTCGCATTTGCGCCGTGGAGGTGGATCAGGGCTTCGGAATCGAGAAAACAGGCATTTGCGTTCAAACAGGGTCTCCGGCGCCGGGAAGGCTTCGCAGGCAAACTCAAAAAGGACATGATACCTCGCGCCCCCGGTTGGCTATACTCCGCGCCGCAGGAAAATGGATCAGACAAATGGACGCAGATCAGAAACGCATGCAATGGGCCAGTCGCCGGGGAATGCTCGAGCTG
>CAXBBA010000614.1:0-1727 GCA_963973805.1 uncultured Halieaceae bacterium
GGCTACTTCGTAATCAATGTGCTGTGGCGAATCCGGGTGATACGCCAGTGGCGCCGCCGCAAAGCCCGTCGTCGTCACATATCCTGATGCAGGACCCGCGCCGGCGCCAGACGCGCAGCCCGCAGCGCCGGGTACAGCGATGCCAGCATGCACATAAGCACGGCAGTACAAGCGATAAGCAGCAGATCGCCGCCCCGTAGATCCACGGGTATGAACGACACGGGGTACACGTCCGTATTGAGGAAACGGAGCTGAAAGACCCCTTCCAGCCACGACACCAGGGACGGCAGACTCAGACTCAGGACGGTGCCAATGGCGCAACCGATAAGCGAACCCGCGACCCCGATCAGCAGGCCCTGGATCAGGAACAGTCTCGCCATGGCCCCCGGCGACGCTCCCAGGGTACGCAGGATGGCGATGGAACCACGCTGATCGATAACAATCAGCACCAGTGCCGACACAACATTGAAAGCGGCGACGCCAATGATGGATGTGAGCAGAAGTACCACCAGGTCCCGGGACAGACGGATGGCGGCGTAGAGATTCCCGTGGGTCAGGCGCCAGGTGGTCGCGTAGGAACCGGGCGATATGGCCCGGCGCAGAAGCGGCAGGCGCGCGTCCACCGCGAAGGGATCGTCCAGGCGCACACGCAGACCACTGATACCGCCCTTGAGCCCCGCGAGCACCGACGCGTCTTCCAGCGCCATCAGCGCCAGGGCCTCATCCAGTTCCGTGCCCGTATCAACGACCGCTGCGACGCGCAGACGCTCCGAGGTGATCGCCGCGGCGCGAAAACCACTGTCCTGGGACGCGATGAAGGTGACGTAGTCGCCCTCGGACGTAGCGAGGCGCTCGGCTACCGCATCGCCCAGTACCACGTCTCCGGTCTGCAGCGTCGCCAGGGACACCCCCAGCTCGGCGCCGGCGGGCATGGAGTCCAGCCCCAGCCCCGCGACCGCCGTAACCCGGGAGCCCCGCACCACCATCGCATCGAAGTTCACAAAGGGCGCGACTTCCAGAACCCCCGGTACGGCGCGCAGGGATGCCGCGAGATCATAGGGCTCGCCCCCGTCGGCGGGCGTGTGCACCGTCACGTGGGGTACGAGGGCCAGGATGCGGTCGCGCATCTCTCGTTCAAAACCGTTCATCACCGACAGTACGGTCAGCAGCAACGCCGTTCCCAGCACCAGCCCCGCTACCGATACGCCGGCCATAAACACGGACAGGTGTCCCCGGCCGAAGGCCAGGGTATAGCGCAGAGCTATGCGCAGTAACTCCGCGTTGCTCACGGCGCCGTCAACTCCACGGGCACGAGGCGCCCTCCTTCCAGGCTGAGCACACGCTGCATACGTGCGGCGACGCTGTGGTCGTGGGTTACCACGACAAAGGCACTGTCATTCGCCCGCAGCTCATCTATCAGCGCCAGCACCTGGGCCGCGGCTTCGGGGTCGAGGTTCCCCGTGGGCTCGTCCATCAGCACGCAGCCCGGGGTATTGATCAGGCTCCGGGCAATCGCCACGCGCTGGCGCTCGCCACCGGAGAGCTGCCCCGGGCGGTGATCGGAGCGCGGCGCGAGACCAACGGCTTCCAGCATGGACGCGGCGCGGCGCTGGGCCTCGGCCCGGGACACGCCCGCGATCAACTGGGGCATGGCGACGTTTTCGAGGGCAGAAAACTCCGGCAGCAGATGGTGGAACTGATACACGAAGCCGAGCTTTTCGCGCCGC
>CAXBBA010000615.1:0-1727 GCA_963973805.1 uncultured Halieaceae bacterium
CGGCAAAACCATCCCGCGCGGCGACCACCAGGAGCAGGATTGCCAGAAGGTTTCCGAACTTGCCCCGCAGGGTCCGATGTCTGCTCATAGTCCCTCCGACAGGCATGGCTGCACCCTAGCATACGCCCTCACGTACAATGGCGACCATGCAGGATGCCATGCTCCAGATTCGTCGCGGGGTCGCTGAAACCGTTCCCCTTTTTGTGCCCACCATACCGTTCGCGCTGGTCTTCGGTGTGGTCGTGGGAGAGAGCGGCATCGCGCCCTGGCTGGGCTGGAGTTCCTCGCCGATCATATTCGGTGGTGCCGCGCAGATCACGCTGTTGAGCCTCCTCGGCGAAGGAGCGTCCGTGGCGGCGGCGGTGACCGCAGCGCTGATCGTGGGAGCGCGACATCTTCTCTACTCCGTTACCCTCGCGCCACGGTTCCAGAATCAGCCGCGGTGGTTTCGCTGGGTCGGCCCCTATGTGCTCATCGATCAGGTGTTCGCGCTGGTTATGCTGCGAGAAGAAGAGGACGCCACCGCCTTTCGCCGCTATTTTCTCAGCGCGGGTTTTACCTTCTGGGTTCTGTGGATGATATTCACGGCCCTGGGCTTGTTCATCGGCCCCCTTGTGCCCGCCGAGTGGCGCCTGGCTTTCGCGGCTCCCGTGCTCTTCACCGGACTCCTCGTCACCGCGGTAGACCGGTGGCAGAAGCTGCTGGTGGCGCTGGTGGCGGGCGGGCTGACGGTGCTCTTCGCCGAGCTGCCCAATCGCTTCGGCCTGCTGCTGGGAGCGATCGTCGGGATCGCCTTCGGCATGGTGCTGGAGCTGGGGAGGCGCCGCTCATGACCGTTGCCCTGGCCATCCTGCTCACGGGCATCGGCACCTATCTTTTTCGAGCCCTCTTCATCGTCGCGCTGGCAGACCGGCGCTTTCCGCCCCTGGCAATGCGGGCCCTGGAGTATGTGGCACCTGCCGTGATGGGGGCGTTGATCGTGTCGATGCTGACCTCGCCCCAGGGAGAGGTGCAGATTCAGGCGCCGGAGATGCTCGGCCTGGCGGCGGCGGCACTGGTGGCCTGGCGATCCCGCAATCACACGCTGACCCTTCTGGCCGCGATGGCGACCTTCTGGACTCTGTTGGCTCTGCTGCCCTGACCTGGGTCAGCGTTTTAGCACCGTAAGCATTTCCACGTGGGGCGTCTGGGGGTAGAGGTCCACGGGCTGCACGGACTCCAGCTTGAAGCCCTTGGTCGCGAAGACCTCCAGATCGCGGCGGCAGGTTGCCGGATCGCAGGAGATATACAGGACGGTCTTCACTCCCGTCGCGGCCTCGAGAAATGCCTTCGCCTTGGGGAACCCGTCCCGGGGCGGGTCCAGCAGCAACAGGCTCGCACCTTCGACCTGGCGACGGAGTCCGCTGATATCTTCGCGACGCGCGAGGTCCACGCAACGGGCTGTGACCCCCTGGAGCTGCAGCGCTCCAAGTTGCTCCACGGCGGGGGCAAAGCTGTCCACGGCCAGCACCGAGGAGCAGTGCCGGGCCAGGGTGCGGGTGAAATTGCCCGAGCCCGCAAACAGTTCCACTGCCCCGGGGCGCTCCCCGGACGCGGCGAGCTGCTCCTCGAGCCAGGTGACCATGCGTTCGTTCTGCGCCTCGTTGCCCTGGCGGAAAGGGCGGCGCTGTTCCGGCTCGACGGTAGCGGCATCGACATCATCATCGATGTGCAGCGTAGTCCAGCCG
>CAXBBA010000616.1:0-1724 GCA_963973805.1 uncultured Halieaceae bacterium
CCTGCGAGCAGTATCACGCCATGAAGTTGGGGCGCGATCACGGCGGTGTACTTCGCCGCCCACTGCTCGCAGGAGTGCTGCAGTAGCGCCGTTGCCCGGGCGTGTTCCGGGCCGCGGCGGGCGCCGAGTATGCGGCTCAGAACCCGACCGCGTACGGCGGCGAGGCGACGCAATAGCAGCAGGTGTCCGAGGTAGCGCTCGGTATAGCCAGCGGCGATGCGGGTGACGGCGAGGGCGCGAATCACCGTGGCGGGGATGAGATAGTTGAAACCCGGTGCGGCGCTCGCCATGCCGGCGACGGCACAGGCGCTGATAAACCACACCGAGACCGCCAGCAGGACCAGGCTGCTCAGTGCTTCCACCAGTCCCGTGGTGATGGTGCCCAGCAGCAGGGTGTTGTCCCGACTCATGCGCGGAGCCTCGCGCCATCGCGCTGCTTCTCGACGGTCCAGGTCCGCGTAAACCAGCGCTCGGGAAGCGCTTCGTGGGAGGCCCATACCAGCGTGGTGTCGGACAGCAGTTCCTGCAGCAGCTCGTTGATCTCGTGACGCTCATCCGGGGACAGGTGCGCCGAGGGTTCGTCGAGGAGTATCACCAGGGGACGGAACAGCAGCAGGCGAGCGAGGGCGAGGCGCTGGCGCTGGCCTCCGGAGAGCATGGGCGTATCGTCCATGGCCGTGGCCAGGCCCTGTTCCAGCGCCGCGAGCCAGTCCCCGAGCCCCACGCGCCGGATGCTGGAGCGAATGGCTTCGTCGCTGTGCAGGCCCAGGCCGACATTCATGGCCACGGAGCCGGGAAACAGCGTCGGTTCCTGCTCCAGCAACAGCACCTGGTCCCGCGGCGCGGCGAGGGAGGAGTGGGCAGCACCGCCGATTCCCAGCGTTCCATGCAGCTGTCGCAGCCCTGCCAGCGCTTCGAGGAGGGCGGTCTTGCCCGTGCCCGAAGGCCCGCGCAGCAGTATGCGATCTCCCGGTTTCAGTTCCAGGTGATCGATGTGCAGCAGTTCGTGGCCCTCCAGCGCGAGCACCGCGGCATCGTCGACCCGGAGGGGGAGCGCCCCCGCGCCGGGCTCTGCGTTCTCCGCTGGCGGCGACGGGTCAGCGATGACGTCACCCCAGGCCGCGGCAGCCGCCAGGGCGTCGCTGCGACTGTGATAGAGCTGTCCCAGGACCTTGAGTTCGCTGAAGAACGCCGGCGCTATCAGGAGCAGAAACAGCGCCTCGGAGAGCGGGGGCTGTTGACCGTAGAAGCCGATGCGAACCTCGCCGAGCAGGGCAAAGCCCGTAAACACGGCGACCAGGGCGATGGACAGGGTCGAGAAAAAGTCCAGCACGGAGCCGGACAGGAAGGCCACGCGGAGCACCGCCGCGAGGCGATCGTTCAGGGATTCGCTGGCGCGGGAAAAGCGTTCTATCTCCATCGCCCCGGCGTTGTGCAGTCGAATCGTCTGCCGCCCCAGAAGGCGATCGCCGAAGAGACTGCCCAGGCGATCAAGGGCCAGAATATGGCGCTGCTGCAGCGCGACCGTACCCTTGCCCACGAGCCACATGAACAGGGGTATCAGGGGCATGGTGGCGATGAGCACGAGCGCCGCGAGCCAGCTGATGGGCAGGATCAGCAGCAGCACCAGCACCGGCAGCGTGGCGACCAGCCAGCGCTGCAGGCGATAGTCCACGAGGTAGGTTTCCAGCACCGGCAGATGGCGGCTGTGAAAATCCTGCCAG
>CAXBBA010000617.1:0-1720 GCA_963973805.1 uncultured Halieaceae bacterium
CCCTCCACCCCGGCAAGTCCTGCATGGTTGCAGGAAGAGCATTCAAACATACAAGCACCTCTCGAGGTGCGAACCTGAGCCTCGGCGAAGGATCGCCTTCAGATTGCCAATGCGCAAAACAGGCGGTTCGCACCTCAAGAGGTGCTCCTACGGCTAATGCTTTTATCGCGCCGCCTGCGACGCTACTACAGCCAGTCTCCCCCGCCCGCAGCGCCACGCTGACTTGACCACAGAGCACAGCGGCACTTTCTGTCATTGCCTTGGATTACACACTGTTTACCATCGGAGATGACTCCCAAGTCACCCTATTCCCGATGATATTGCTTCCCGCGCCGGCCTGCGGCGCAGAGCAGAACAACACGATCCCAGGAGGCACCATGAACGCCGCGACCCCGGCTCCAGCCCGTGAAGAATCCGCCCAGACCCGCTGGGACCGCATTCCCGTCATCAAGACCGGTGACGACTACCTGGCCAGCCTGCGCAACCGCGGCACTCGCCTGTTCCTGTTCGGTGAGCTGATTGATGAGCCTGCGGACCACCCCATCATCAAACCCAGCATCAATGCCCTGCGCGTCAGCTATGACCTGGCCATTAACGATCCAGAACTGGCCACTGCCTGGTCACCGTTGATCGACGCTCAGGTAAACCGTTTTCTGCACATCGTGGAATCCCCCGGCGACCTGGTAAAAAAGAACAAGATGCAGCGTCGCATGGGCCAGATCACCGGCACCTGCTTCCAGCGTTGCACCGGCCTGGACACCATCAGCGTGCTGCACTCCGTTACTTATGAGATGGACGAAAAGCACGGCACCCAGTACCACCAGCGTTACCTGGAGTTCCTCAAGGAAGCCCAGCGCAAGAACATCCTGATTGCCGCCGGCATGACCGACCCGAAGGGTGACCGCAGCAAGCGGCCCGCCGAGCAGGCCGATCCGGACATGTTCATGCGCGTCACCCGCCGCACCGACAAGGGCATCTACGTCAAAGGCGTGAAAGCCCACATGACCGGTGGCTGGAACCAGCACTGGATCTGTGTGCTGCCCACCATGAACCTCACCGAAAGCGACAAGGACTACGCCGTGGTCGGCATGATCCCCGGCGACGCCGCCGGCATTACCTATATCTACGGGCGCCAGAGCTGCGACACACGGGCCATGGAAGGCGGCGACATCGACCAGGGCAATGCCCAGTACGGTGGCCAGGAAGTGCTGGTGTACTTCGATGATGTGTTCATTCCCCACGAGCACGTGTTCATGGACGGCGAATACGAATTCGCCCAGGAGCTGGTCACCCGCTTCACTGCCTATCACCGCGCCAGTTATGTCTGCAAAACCGGCCTGGGCGATGTCATGGTCGGTGCAGCGGCATCCATCGTGGAATACAACGGCCTGGAAAAAGTCAGCCACATCCGTGACAAGCTGGTGGAGATGACCCATCTCAACGAAACCATCTATTCCTCCGGTATCGCCAGCTCCCACGAAGCGAAGAAGATGCCCAGCGGTATCTTCATGAACGACACCATGCTGGCCAATGTGTGCAAGCACAACGTCACCCGCTTCCCCTACGAAATTTCCCGCCTCGCCCAGGATCTGGCCGGCGGCATCATGGTCACCATGCCCAGCGAACAGGACCTGGAAAACGAAGAAGCCGGAGACATCATTCGTCGCTTCCTGAAAGGCCGCGAAGACATCCCCACCGAGGACCGCATGCGCATCCTTAG
>CAXBBA010000618.1:0-1709 GCA_963973805.1 uncultured Halieaceae bacterium
TCCGATGCCGAAGCAGCGCGTGAGATGGCCGGTGGTCAATCGTCCTTCCCACAGGCTGATGACTTCGATGTAGCGATAGCGGAGCAGGTGGTCCCAGCGGAACGGCCAGTCGCCCATGAAGTTCTCCTGAAAAATCGTATAAAGACGTGACATACTATCAAGGCAGATGCCACTGGAATGCCTTAGGTTATGGGTTCGACACCCCGATTCCGTTTAGCCCTTGAGATTCTTGGTATGGCCCTGACCTACGTGTTTCTGGCGCGTGTAGGGCACAGTTTTTCAGCGGAATCCAATGGTATTTCACCCTTGTGGCTGCCGTCGGGCGTCTCCCTTGCGCTCGTAGTGTATCGCGGCAAGTACCTTCTTACCGGGGTGTTTCTCGGCTCACTGCTCCTGAACTGCTGGGCCTACATCGATTTCAGCGCGTTCTCTGCCATTTTCCCCGGTCTGGGGGCTGCACTCCTGACAGGCATTGGTGATCTGATCTGCGTGGGTCTCGGGGTGTGGGCGCTGGACCGCTGCGGTGGGATCGCCGGGGTGTTTCGATCCATCCGTGGGTTGGGCGTGTTTATGGGCTACGCCGTGGCTGCGGGGTCTCTGGTCAGTACCGTGTTGGGAGTCACAGGCCTGCTCCTTGTGGGCAGGGTCACCGGGGGCGAGGCGCTAAGCTCCGGCGCTGTCTGGTTCCTGGGGGATACGGCGGGGGTCTTGCTGCTGGCTCCTTTCCTGTTGAGTTTCACCCTGGACGACGAAGAGTTGCCGCGCGGCGATGCGCGCCTGCCGGAGCGTCTGGCATTGGCGCTTTTAGTGTTCATTCTCCCCATGGTCAGTCCGGTGCTGCGGACCGTCGGCCTGGAATTTCGCATGGATTTTATGGTGTCACCATTGCTCCTGGCGGTGCTTCTGAGGGCTGGATTGCGCCCCGCTCTCGGGGCGGCGGTCTGCCTTGTGGCAATGCAGCTGTTCCTCCTCAAACAGCAGGAGGCCTTCGGTCTCTCGGTGCACATGACGCCGATTTCGCTGCACCTGCTGATCGCCGTGAATGCCGTGTCTCTGCTGGTGGTGGGAGCGTTGCTTTGGCAGCAGCGGGAAATGCTCGCGAAGGCGGTGGAGGAGGCCACGCACGATGCCCTGACGGGACTCCTGAATCGGCGAAGTGGTATTCCGCGCCTCGAAAAAGAGTTGTCGCGGTCCGTACGCTACGGTTCGCCGCTGTCGCTGGTGATTTTTGACATCGACCACTTCAAAGACGTGAACGACAACTACGGGCACGCTCAGGGCGATGCCGTGCTGAGGGACCTCTCTCGCCTGGCGAATCGGGATCTACGGGAACACGATATGCTGGCGCGCTGGGGAGGTGAAGAGTTTCTGCTGATGTTGCCTGCCACGGACCTGGCCGGGGCCGGTATGCGTGCGGAGCGACTGCGCAATCAGATTGCGGAGGCCTCGCTAGGAGGGAAGCACCGCGTGACAATCAGTGCCGGCGTGGCACAGCTGAAGCGGGGGATGGGGATTGACGATCTGCTGGCCTATGCTGACCGCGCGCTCTATGCGGCCAAGGAGCGGGGCAGAAATCGTACGGAACTGGCGGGGTCGCCAGTTCCGTACGATTGAAGAATAAGCGGTGTTACTCGCCCATTTCCTTCATTTTTTCCGCCGCATCGTCTGCGGCTGCTTCGGCGTCATCCTTCATGTCGTCGGCAGCGTCC
>CAXBBA010000619.1:0-1698 GCA_963973805.1 uncultured Halieaceae bacterium
CCCTGGTGTCCGACACCGGTCGCGAGGCACCCCGGGCCGCCGTGGAGTTTTTCCGCCGCGCAGGCTACACCCCGGAGCAACTGGATCACTACCGGGAACGCTTCGGCATGTTCGGCAAATTCGTGTCGCCGCTCCCCGACAGCTACCGCCGCCTGGTCGACATGGAAACCATCGTCATCGGCGGACGCTACTGGCAGGTCATGGAAGGCGTGGGGCACTCTCCGGAGCATGTCTGCCTGTACTGTCCCGCGCTTAAACTGCTCATCTCGGGTGATCAGGTCCTGCCTCGCATCACCCCCAACGTCTCCGTGTTCCCCACGGAACCCGAGGGCGACCCCCTGAAATACTGGCTTCGCACCAGTGCGCGTCTCCGCGATCGCCTGCCCGAAGACCTGCTGGTGCTTCCGGCACACGAGGCGCCCTTTACGGGACTGCACGTGCGCATCAGCCAGATCATCGAGGGTCACAGGGATGATCTGCAGGCGCTCTTCGCCCTGCTGGAGGAACCCCGGCGCGTGGTGGACTGCTTCCCCGCCCTCTTTCGGCGCAAGATCAAGGAGGGCACCCTCGGACTGGCGGCGGGTGAAACCCTGGCACACCTCAACTGCCTGCTCGGCCAGCGCCGAATCCGTCGCTACGCCGATGAAGACGGGGTGCACTGGTACGTGCAGGACCCGGACACCGGCGAGGTCGACGAGGAACTTCCAGCCCAGACATGATCCAGTCCCTGAAAGTCGCGTTTTTCCGCCGCTACTATCGCTTTTCGAACTGGAGAGCCTGGCGCGCCCCCAACATTCACGACGAGCCCGGCGGCCTGGAACTTCCCACCGCCCGGGGGCCCATCCGGGCCCACCTGTACCCGGGATCCGACGCGGCGAACCGCCCCCTGGTGATGTATTTCCATGGGGGTGGCTGGGTAATTGGCGATCTCCAGACCCATCACGCCTACTGCCGAGCCCTGTGCGAGACCTCGGGCGCCACGGTCATCGCCGTGGACTACCGCCGCGCTCCGGAACACCGCTTCCCGACAGCCCAGGATGATTGCCTCGCCGCCGCCCAGACGGTGGCGCGACAACAGGGTGACTTCGGCCCCCACCGGGGTATGGTTCTGGCCGGCGACAGCGCGGGCGGGCACCTGTCCCTGACCACGGCGCTCGCCGCGGACGACACGCTGCGGGATCTGCTGAAAGGGCTGGTGCTTACCTACCCCGTGGTGGACCACTACTCGCAGCCCTACTCTTCCTACGTGGACTGCGCCACCGGCCAGGCACTGACCAGCGCTCTCATGGGCTGGTTCTGGGACAGCTACCTCGGGGATGCAGGCCCCAGCGCCCCGGAAACGCAGCGCGCCTTCCCCATTCGCAGCGACCGCCTGGCCACTCTGCCCCCGTCCATCCTCTGCACGGCGGGCCGCGACCCCCTGCGCGATGAGGGCATGGCGATGGTCAAGGCCCTCACCGCCGCCGACGTTTCTGTGGAGCACGAGCACTACAGCGATTCAGAACACGGCTTCGCCTGCAGTATGGGGCCCAGCGCGGACTACCAGCACTGGCTGGATCGCTGCGCCGGGTTCATCAAGGCGCTGAACTAACATCCCCGTTCAACGACGCGTTTAGTGCGGTCGTAGCCCGGGCCGGGCAGCCCCACACCGTAACGTACACTCACCGAAAAAGAAGTTGGGGGATCGGCTCGCTTAAC
>CAXBBA010000620.1:0-1696 GCA_963973805.1 uncultured Halieaceae bacterium
TTCCGTGCTGATGGACCAGGGATCCTCGGCTGTGGGCGTTGCGTTCACGCGCAGGAAGCAGTCGCCCTCGGCCTTGCACAGGTATTCCTCCGGCATGGGATTGAGGGCGAAGCGCAGCTGCGTTACGCCGGGGCATTCGGCCTCGTAGGCGGTGGCGATCCTCGGTGCGATGAACATGAATTCGTTCATGGGGATGGGGTCCGCCAGGGCGCGCTCGGTGTTGTTCTGGTACTGCGGTTCCAGGAGCAGCGTGGGCTCCTGTTCACAGCCGCCCTTGTAGCGAATGCCCGCGGGGCTGAAGGGGCTGCGCATGTTCAGGGAGAAGACGTAGGCCCCGTCGTAGTCTGTGGCGATCTTTCCGTCGCGCAGCCGCCAGCCGTTGCTGCGCATGAGCGTGCCCGCGTAGCTGTAGTCCGTGTTGCGTTCGTTGATCGCGTCGAAGGTCAGGCGTATGACCTGCAGCTGATCGCATTGCTGCACCAGGGATTCGCGCATAGCGCGCACGGTGGGGGCGATGGGCAGATCCTCGCCGCGGCCAGACCGGGCGAAGGGGGCGAGGTCAACCTTGCGGGCGTCCGAGAGCTTGATATCCGCCGCCACGACTTCTGCGCAGACACCCCGGAATATGCCGCTGACGCTGGTTTCATTGTCCCTGGCACTGACGAAGAAGGCGCCGGGATCGGCGTTGCGGGCGAAGTTCTTCTCCATATGTACGTGAACGCGCCCGACCTTGCTGCGCAGGGGTTGATCGGACTCCCAGACCTTCTGCGCCAGGGAGGGCAGGGCTGTGAGCAGCAGTCCCGTGCCAAGGGCAGCGAGGATTGCACGGCGGGCCTGTTCCTGGACGATGCGGATTGCCATCAATTCACTTCCCCCATTCTGTGCTGTGGAAAAACTCGCCCCGGGGGCGATCCGTGCGTTCGAAGGTGTGGGCCCCGAAGTAGTCCCGCTGGGCCTGGATAAGATTCGCGGGCAGGCGGGCGCTACGATAGCCATCGTAGAAAGCCAGGGCGGCGCTGAAGGCGGGTATGGGAATCCCCGCTTGCACGGCGCGAGCCACAGTGCGGCGCCAGCCCGGTTCTGCGCGGGCAATCTCCGTACGGAAGAAGTCATCCAGCAGCAGGTTTTCCAACTGCCCATCGCGCGCGTAGGCGTCGCGGATATTGCCCAGGAAGCGGCTGCGGATGATGCAGCCACCGCGCCACATGAGCGCGATGGCGCCGAAGTCCAGTGTCCAGCCGTATTCTTCCTGCGCTTCCGCCATAAGCTGAAAGCCCTGGGCGTAGGCAATAATCTTCGAGGCGTAGAGCGCGTCGTGCAGGTCGGCGAGCAGCTCTTCGCGGCTTCCGTCGAGGGTACTGCGCGTGCCCTCGAGGAGCGTCGCGGCGCGCTCCCGGGAGTCCTTCAATGCGGACAGGCAGCGAGCGTAGACCGCTTCCGTGACCAGCGTGAGGGGCATGCCAAGTTCCAGGGCATTGATCCCGGTCCACTTGCCCGTGCCTTTCTGGCCGGCGGCATCCAGCACCCGATCCACGAGGGGGGTGCCATCGGTGTCGCGAGCCCGAAAGATGTCCGCGCTGATCTCGATCAGATACGATTCGAGCACGCCTTCGTTCCAGCGCGCGAAAACGCTCGCCAGAGCCTCGGCGTCCAGGCCCATGCCCTCGGCCAGCAGGTGGTAAGCCTCGGCAATGAG
>CAXBBA010000621.1:0-1695 GCA_963973805.1 uncultured Halieaceae bacterium
AAATGACACAAGTTCTGCGCTATTTCGACAATCCCGTGACCCTGTATCGCCGCCTGCAAAGCATGGGGACATGCACATTGCTCGACAGCGGAGCGAGCCCGCGACATGGACGCTGGGACATCGTCGCCGCCGCCCCCCGGCGCAGTCTGCACCTGGACTCCTGGGCAGACCCCGACGAAGCGGTGATCCGGGACTGGGCCCTGGAGGGACAGAGCCACGACCGCGCGCTGGACATCGTCCCGGCGGCCGCACACCTGCCTTTTCACGGAGGCCTCATCGGGCATCTGTCCTATGACCTGGGTCGACGCCTGCAGCGCATGGAAAACCATCGAGACTCCGACGGCGCGGCCCTGCCCCAGCTTGTGATTCACGAGTATGACTGGGCGGTGGTACAGGACCGGATACGGCGCGAGAGCTGGCTCACGGGCTGCCCCGATGCCCCGACGGTGCAAGAGATTGAGGAGCGCCTTCAGGGCGACGACCCCTCCGATGCGCCCTTCACGCTGAAACATCCCTTTGCTGCGGACTGGGACTTCCCCCGGTACACGGCGGCCTTTGATCAGGCAAAGGAACTCATCGCCGCCGGCGATTGCTACCAGATCAACCTTGGCCAACCTCACCGGGCACCGTACCAGGGAGATCTGGTGACCGCCTATGACCGCCTTCGCGGCATTGCCCGGGCCCCATTCAGCGCCCTGCTCCCCCTCGATGAGGATCACCTGCTGTTGAGCCTGTCGCCGGAGCGCTACCTGACCACCGACGGACAGACGGTGGAAACGCGCCCCATCAAGGGCACCAGGCCCCGCAGCAACGACGAGGCCATCGATGCCGCGGCAGCCCGGGACCTTCTGTCATCGGAGAAGGAACGCGCCGAAAACCTGATGATCGTCGACCTGATGCGCAACGATCTCGGGAAGTTCTGCGAGACGGGCAGCATTACCGTGGATGAATTGTTCGGACTCGAAAGCTACGCCACCGTCCACCATCTGGTGAGCGTTATCCGGGGCCAGCTACGCCACGATACAACGCCCCTGGCCCTGCTCCTTGGCTGCCTGCCCGGCGGCTCCATCACCGGAGCGCCGAAACGCCGGGCGATGGAAATCATCGACCACCTCGAACCGGCGTCGCGCCAGGCCTGGTGCGGCAGTATTTTTTACTGGTCCCGGCACGGGCGCATGGACAGCAGCATCACCATCCGCACGCTGTTCAATCAGGCAGGCGAATTGCACTGCTGGGCGGGGGGCGGCCTGGTGCATGACTCCCAGGCCCGCGCGGAGTACCGGGAGCTGGAACACAAGGTCGGGGCGTTTCTGCGCTGCCTCGAACAGGACTTCAAGGCGCCCTGAAGTCAGGGCCGGGTACCTGTACTAATACTCGGGCAACTCGATGTCGCGGAAGAGCTCCTCGAGCTCTGTTCGCGACTTGCTCCTGAAAGCAGCCTGCACGATATCCCGGGTCAGGTGGGGCGCAAAGTCCGCGATGAACTCGTACATGTAGCCCCGCAAAAAAGTACCTTTGCGACAGCCGATGCTCGTAGTGCTGCTCGAGAACAGGTGCCGCGCATCCAGCGCGACCAGATCGTTGTCCTTGGCTTCGTCGTAGGCCATGTCGGCCACGATGCCGATACCCAGGCCGAGGCGAACATAGGTCTTGATCACATCCGCATCGGCCGCGGTAAACACCACACGCGGTGTC
>CAXBBA010000622.1:0-1695 GCA_963973805.1 uncultured Halieaceae bacterium
CGCAACACTGGCAGTGTTGAGGTCGGCGGTTCGATCCCGCCTGGCTCCACCAATAAAATCAACGACTTAGAAGCTGATCGTCAGGCATTCTGAGATGCGGGCAGGCATATAGGTACCCTTTTAGGTACTCGGTGATTGGGCAAGAGACTGGTGTGAACACAGCACTAGCGACCTTGAGTTCATCAGAGAATTCCATAACCATCGCTGCAAAATTTCGGTCCAGTCCCGTGAGGTTAGGATTCTTAAACCGGTAAAGCCTGAGCCGCACACAACTCGCTGGCAGCGAGCCACACTTATGCAAGCATTTCTCGGTGAGAGGAATTCATGATGCGCACAGCTCCCGTACGGGAACCGACAGGAACCGTGCGCAAAGCTCATTCGGTCTGCACAAAACCAGCGGCGCGACTAGGATTTAGGTTTGGCAAGGGCGATGCGTTTCGAGGCGGTACTCGATAATGGCCTTTACCGATCGCAGTATAGTGGGTCGTCGATTCCATAGTTGTATTGTGACGGATAGCGCTCGCCCGGAGGTCCTACCCGGCGCAGCATGAGAGCCTGGCTACGTCGGTGTTGAATCCCAACGCAGCGAGCTTTAACCCCTCGACAGTGGTGAGGTAGGGAAACAGCGTCTCGGCGAGCGCCGCCGCCGTCATTCCATGCTTGATCGCCACTGCCAGCGTCTGAATCGCGTCGGCGCCTTCGGGCGCCAGGATCTGCCCCCCGAGCAGCACATCTGTCCGCGCGTCTAAGACCAGCTTGATCAGGCCGCGCGTATCCCGCGCCGCGAGCGCGCGCGGTACCTGGTCGAGGCTGACGATCGACGTCTTCACCTCGTGACCGGCGGCCTGGCCGGCCGCCTCGGTCAGGCCCACGCCGGCGACCTGCGGGTCGGTGAACACCACCCAGGGCATGGCGCGGTTGTCATAGGTCGATTCGTCACCGTTCAGGGCATTGTGCGCAGCGACCTTGGCGCCGTGGGCGGCCATGTAGACGAAGGCGTCGCGGTTCGTCACATCGCCGGCGGCGTACACCCCTGGCCGAGACGTTCGCATGTGGTCATCGACGATCACGGCGTCGCGCCCATCGAGCGCGACGCCTGACCCGACAAGACCGAGACCGTGGGTGTTCGGCTTGCGGCCGGTCGCGACGAGCACCTTCTCGGCAGTGAGACTTTCGATGCGGCCAGCGATGTCGATGGTCAAAGCCAGCCCTTCCGCGGTCCGCTGAATCCCGCGATACCTGAGCCCTGCCCACACAGTGATCCCCTCGTCGTGGAGATAGCCGGTCAGCGCCGCCGATACCTCCGGTTCGCTCTTCGGCAGCAAGCGACTGCGCGTCACCAGGGTCACCTTCGAGCCAAGCCGCGCGAACAGCTGGGCCAGCTCGCAGCCGATATAGCCACCGCCAATGACCAGCAGGGATTCAGGACGCTCGGGGAGTTCCAGCGCACTGGTGCTCGTCAGGGTAGGAACATTGGCGATTCCGGGGACATCCGGCAGCGCGGGTGCGGCGCCGGTGGCGAGGACGATTTTGCCTGCCTGAAGCGGAGCACCGCCAGCCGTCAGCATGCCGTCCGCGAACCTGGCCTGTCCTTCGATATAGTCGATGGTCTCGTAGCCGGGCAGCAGGTCGGCGTACTTCTGGCGGCGCAGCGTGACAACGAGTTGGTCCTTGGCGGCCATCAGTGCAGACCAG
>CAXBBA010000623.1:0-1694 GCA_963973805.1 uncultured Halieaceae bacterium
AAGACTGGCAGACCTACCTCGACTACCTCGCCAAGCGCCGCGCCCTGGAGTCGAAAGAGGCCAACCGCCTTACCATGGGGCTCGTGGGAGAAGCGGTCGCCCGCGCGCGTCTGGCGGGCAGGGACTCCGCCGAAGCCGTGGCCGAAGCGCTGCAAGAATCCGTGGACGCCCTGCCCTACGCCCGCGTCGAGGCAAATCTTGAGAGCCTCAAGGGGCGCACCGAAATACTGAGCCGGGCGCTGGTGCTGGGCAGCCTGGAATCCAATTACCAACCGCTGGTGGACCGCACCAACGGCAGCGTCAGCTACGACGTCGCCTCCTCGCTGGTGGGCTCAAGCTTCACCCTGGATCACTTCATTCCCGCGGCCCGGAGCATCAATGGAGTGCTGACCTATACCATCGACGCCAATCGTGTGGAGAAAGAGGATATCTGGGCCGCTCGCCCGTAACCCTCGCGGTGTGGGACTCCGGCGTCGATACCGCGATCTTCAGGCCCCTGGGGCAGCTGTGGACCAATGATGACGAGATCCCCGGCAACGGCCTGGACGACGACGACAACGGCTACGTCGACGACGTGCACGGCGTCGCCTATGACCTGGACTCGAACAAGGTCCGGGAAGAGCTGTATCCCATCGGCGATGCCACCGAAGACGAGGCCTCCCTGCAACGTCTCGTGAAAGGCCTCGGCGATATCCAGTACAACGTGGACACCCCGGAAGCGGGCGAGGTGCGTCAGCGCATGGCATCCCTGCCCCAGGAACAGGTCAAGGACTTTCTGGAGAACCTGTCGGCCTACGGTAACTATTCCCATGGCACGCATGTGGCGGGCATCGCCGTCGAAGGCAACCCCTTCGCGAAGATCCTCGTCACGCGCATGACCTACGGCCACGAACTGATCCCCGAAGAGCCCACGATCGCCCAGGCCCACCGGCAAGCCGCCATGTTCCTGGAGGTCGGGCAGTACTTTCGCGACAACGGCGTGCGCGTGGTCAACATGAGCTGGGGTGGTTCCGTGCGAGGCATCGAGCAGGCCCTGGAGGCAAACGGTGCCGGCGGCACTCCCGAAGAGCGCAAGGCCCTCGCCCGGGAGATCTTTCTCATCGGCGACAAGGCGCTGCGCAGCACTATCGCGAACTCCCCGGACATCCTGTTCGTCACCAGTTCCGGCAACTCGGACAACGACGTAAAATTCGACGAGTTCTACCCCAGCAGCTACGAATACCCCAATCTGCTTACGGTCGGTGCGGTGGATATCGCTGGCGACGAAACCAGCTTCACCAGCCTGGGCAAGGTGGACGTGTACGGTAACGGCTTCGAGGTCGAAAGCTACGTGCCCGGCGGCAATCGCATCGCCTACAACGGCACCTCCATGTCGTCGCCGCAGGTGATGAATCTGGCGGGCAAGCTGCTGGCGAAGCATCCCCAGCTGACGGTGGCGGAACTCAAGGCCCTGATCATCGACGGTGCGGACGACAAGGAACTCGAGACCCGCTCCATCCGCCTTATCAATCCCCGCGCCTCCATGGCCCTGGCGGCCAGGCGCTGATCGCCTAGCGCAAATCCGCCAGGCGCAGTCCGGGCCCCCGGGCTGCGATGTGCGCCAGCAGCAGCTCGGCCGTGGCCAGGGCATCCGCCAGCGCGTTGTGCGCATCGTGCCTTGCCAGACCATAGCGATCGCGACAGGCCTGCAGGCG
>CAXBBA010000624.1:0-1690 GCA_963973805.1 uncultured Halieaceae bacterium
ACAGGAACAGGTCGGGCTCCAGGCTGGCGATGGTCCCCCATATCTCCTTGCCACCGCGGGACAGCTTGTAGCAGGAACCAAAGAGCAAATGACGCGGCGGCTTCAGGCGATCCAGTGCCACCGAGGGCATGGGCACAACCTGCTCTGCGTCGCCGGAGAACCCCGAAGCGGAAAAGCCCAGGAAAACCAGGGCCATCCACAGAGTTCTGAATTCTATCCGTCCCATGAGTCCGAACACCTCCCCTGTCAGGTAACCCTGGGCCGCTCGCTGAAGCGCGCGTCGCCATAGCGCTCCTCGCTCATTACCACCCCAAGGCAGTCCACCGCCGCAGCGACCTCCCGGGATATATTGTAAAGGGGCGCGAAGCCGAAACGCACGATATCCGGCGCTCGAAAATCAACCACGACGCCAGCTTCGATGAGGGCCTGGGAGATCCCCCAGGCCTGGGGGTGACGCAGGCTGACCTGGCTGCCGCGACGGTCCGGCTCCCGGGGCGTCAGGAGCTCGAGCTGATCCAGCAGTCCCACGCTCTCCAGACCATCGATGAAGGCATCCGTCAGAGCCAGGGAACGGCGACGAAGCGTGGCCAGGGCCACGTCGTCGAACAGGTCCAGTGCCGCATCGAGGGCGACGAGACTGATGATCGGCGGTGTCCCCGTCTGCAGTGATGCCACCCCCGGCGCGCCTTCGTAGTCGCTGTGAAAAGCAAAAGGATCCCGGTGCCCGAGCCAGCCGGACAGGGGCTGGGACGCCTGACCGTGATGGGTACGATTCAGGTAGGCGAAGGCCGGCGCCCCCGGGCCCCCATTCAGAAATTTGTAACCGCAGCCCACCGCCATGTCGACTCCGGCCGCATCGAGGCCGATATCCATCGCTCCCGCGGAATGCGCCAGATCCCAGAGCATGAGTGCACCGCAGGCCCGGGCCAGCTCCGTGATGCGTTCCAGACTCTGGCGCTCGCCCGTGCGGTAATTTACCTGCGTGAGCAGAACCACGGCGACCTCCTCATTCATCGCGGCCGGCAGCGACGCCAGGGGAACGCGCCGAAGCTCGCAACGCTCCTGCCCCAACAAGTTGCCCAGTCCCTGGGCAATGTAACCGTCCGTGGGGAAATCCTGTTCCGCCGTGAGGATCACCGTACGCCCGGGACGAAGCTTCAGGCCCAGGGCCAACAGCTTGAACAGGTTCACCGAAATGCTGTCGGTGCAGATCACCTGTCCTGGGGCCGCACCGATCAATGCGCCGATGCGCTCGCCGACGCGCTGGGGCAGGTCGATCCAGCCGTGGCGGTTCCAACTACTGATAAGGTCCCTGCCCCACTGCTGGCGAAGCACCCAGTCCACCCGGGCCGGAACATGGGCTGGCATGGCTCCCAGGGAGTTGCCGTCGAGATAGATTTTGTCGTCGGGAAGCAGGAAGCGGTCGCGCTGCGCGCCGGCATCGTCCCTGGCTGCTGTGTCGTTCACTCCTGCGCCGCGCCTCCATAGGATCGGGACAGGACGTCGAAGATCGCATCACGCAGCGTGGCGTAGGCCGGGGTTCCGGGGTGGAGCCAGTCAAAATGCCCCGCACCATCGACCTGTAGCGTTTCCGCTCCATCCAGGGCGTTGAGCTGCTCCAGGCCCACAATGCTGTCCTCGCTTCCCCGCAGCAGCAGTGTCGGCACACGCAGGGCGCGCCGCGCCGGCG
>CAXBBA010000625.1:0-1685 GCA_963973805.1 uncultured Halieaceae bacterium
GGGGCTGGCGGGCGACGCGCAGCACCCAGCGCCGCCGTTCGCCGCGCAGCAGCACCGTTCGGTGGCTGTGCCCACCCCGGAGCTCGCCGGCGAACACCGGGCGCTGCGCCTCGCGCGGGGCCCAGCGCCGGAAGTCGTCGAGCACCTGGTCGATCAGCTCGCGGTCGCGCTGTGGTAGCTCTGCTGCCATGTTCTCCAGGCGATGAAGGCCAGCACCGTGTACAGAATGTAGAGTGCGGACGATGCCAGCAATCCGGTCTGGAAGTACAGCGCGGCGGAGACCGCGTCGATGGCGATCCAGTAGAGCCAGGCATCCAGGATCTTGCGCGCCACCAGCCAGGTTGCGATGACGCCGCCCCAGCTGGTGCCGCTGTCGAGCCAGGCCTGGAGCGAGCCCCCGGCATCCTGCAGCAGCACCGATCCCGTTGCCAGGACCAGAAGCAGGACCAGGCTGATGAGCTGCATGCGCACCGGCGCGCGGTGCACCGCCGGAGGTGCGCCGCCGCTGCCGGCGGACCAGTGGATCCAGCCGTGGACGGCAACGGCGATGTAGTAGATCTGCAGCAGGGACTGCATGGGCAGTCCCGCCTGCCAGAAAACACCGAGGAACAGCAGGGAGGCCCCAGCGCCAGCGATCCAGCAGCTACGCTGTTCCCGGATAGCGAGGAGCAGATAGATCAGACCCAGGGCGACGCCGGACCATTCGGCGATGGTCAGCCACGGGGTTGTCAAAATCTCAGCTCCAGGCTCATGCCGATCTGGCGCGGCTCACCGTACTGCACATATTCCTCCACGATGTATCCCTTGCGCGGGTCGTTACCGAAGCTGCCAAAGCCGCGGATCTCGTAGTCCTTGTCGGTCAGGTTGCGGGCCCACAGGGCCAGCTCCCAGCGCGGCTGTTCGTAGGCGATGCGGGCGTGCACCAGCGTGTAGCTCCCGGAGCGGGCGTCGTGGCGGTCCGAGAAGTAGAAGCTGTCGCGCCCCTCCCACTGCAGATCCGCGCGCAGTGTCGCCGTGGGGTAGTAGCTCAGCCCCGTGGCGAACTGGTAGCGGGGGGCGTGGGCCTGGTCGCGGTCGCTGAGGTCCACACCATCGGCGTTGATGTAGTCGTCGAAGCGCGCGCGCAGCAGGCCGAGGTTCATGTACAGCTCCAGGGTCTCGTGGGCCCGGGCGCGCAGTTCCCATTCCAGGCCGACGTTGGACCCGGAGGCTGCATTGTCCGTGTAGTCCACAAATGCGGTGCTGCCGTCGCTGCGGGGGATGACCAGGGAGCCGCGCACCTGCTGATCCGACCGGTCCATGTAGAACAGGGTCAGGGCGTGCTGGACGCGCCCGTCGGCGAAGCTGCGGCGATGGCCCAGCTCCAGGTTGTAGAGGTGTTCCGTATCGAAGAAGCGGCGGGCGCTGAGCGCGCCGCTGTTTTCGCCGTCGTCGGGGAAGGCGAGGATGCTGCCGTTGACGCCGCCGGCGCGGTAGCCCCGGGAGATGGATGCGTAAACCATGCCCAGGGCGTCGTCGCTGTAGCTCAGGGCGAGTTTGCCGCCCCAGAGGTCTTCGTCGGGGCTGGCCTGCACCGCCTGGGAGTCGTCGTAGTCCATGTCGCGCTGCGCCAGACGCAGTCCCGCACTCAGGCTCCAGGCCTCGTTGAAGTCCAGATCCAGCTGGCCGTAGGCGGCGATGGTCAG
>CAXBBA010000626.1:0-1683 GCA_963973805.1 uncultured Halieaceae bacterium
ATTCTCCTGGGGGTCCTCGGACGACGGGGAGTTGTTCGACGAGTCGGAAGAGTCCCCCTGCTGGTTTTGCTGTTCCTGCTCCTGCTGTTCCATCAGGCGACGCAGCGTCTCGATGTTCTTCAGGGCGTCCTCCTGTTCCGGCTTGCGCTGCAGGGATTCTTCGTAAGCCTTCAGCGCACCCTCGTAGTCGCCGCTGGCGGCGAGGGTATTCCCCAGGTTGTACCAGTCGTCGGCGGAGTCCCCTGCGGCGAATCCCCGGCGGGCGAGGTCGTAGTCCTCGGCGCTGTAGGCGGCGGTGGCGCGCCAGCGGGGATCTTCAAACAGCTCGGCGGCGGTGGCGGCGTCACCCTGTTCCAGCGCCTGCCTGGCCTGCTGGTCCCGGGTCTGCCAGAGGTCATCCCATAGGCCGGCGCGGGCTTCCGGTGCGGGCAGGGTCAGGGGCAGCGCCAGGAGGAACGTGTAGATCCAACCCCGGCGAAAGGTCAGCAGCGCCGCCAGCAGCAGCGGGAGCACCAGCCAGTGCCCCATGTCTTCCCAGCGATCCGCCTGGCGATCGAGAGTGATGGTGCTTTCGTCATCCGGGAGCAGGTCGTCCCTAAGCAGCGCTGTCAGATCCGAGTCGTCGACGCTGAGGTCTTCGTACGCACCTCCCACCTCCCAGGCGAGGGACTGCATGGGGCCGCGATCGAGGGCCGGCACGACGATCTCGCCGTTCGGATCCCTAAGGAAGCCGCCGGCGGGCAGGGGAATCGGTGCGCCCACTTCGGTGCCGACGCCGAGGATGGCCAGGGGGCGGGGCTCCCCCACCAGGCGCTGAGCGATGGCGTCCCCGTCGTCATCGGTCATGCCATCGGTCACCAGCAGCAGACGGCCCCGGCGCACGCCCGCGGAGTCGAGCAGGCCGAGAGCGCGCTCCACCGCATCCACCGGATTGGAACCCGGCAGGGGCATCATCGCCGGATTCAGCGCGGGCAGTAGATTGGCGATGGTGGGATTGTCGTCGGTGAGGGGGGCCACGACGTGGGCATCGCCGGCGTAGGCGATGAGCGCCGTGAGTCCCTCCCGCCGATCCCGCAGCAGATCCAGGAGCTTGCGCCGCACCCGATCCTGCCGTGAGGGCTCCAGGTCCGTCGCCAGCATGGAGTAGCTGAGGTCGACCATCAGCACCAGCGCATCCTGCTTCTGCAGCACGGGCTGGGGGATCTGTTGCCAGCTGGGGCCCGCCGCCGCCAGTGTTGCGAGGCACCAGGCCGCCAACAGGGCGGGGACCATGTTGCGCTGGCGCCGCACGGAGTCCGCACTGATGAGGTGGGGCAGGAGCTCCGGTGCAACAACGCGGGTCCAGTCTCCCTCGCCACCCCGCTGGCGCCACAGGAGGACGGCCAGGATGACGCCGGGCACCAGAGCCAGAAGCCACAGCGGTCGCAGAAAGTGCAGCTGGGTCAGGGCGTCGATCACAGTGCCCCCAGCGTAGCGGAATCCCGGCGACGACCGCGCCAGAGATGGCGCAGTCCCAGGGCAAAGCTCAGGAACAGGGCGAGTCCCAGGGGCAGGGCGAGAAGCGACTGGCGCGGCCGGTACACAGCGGTATCGACTTCGACGGGCTCCAGTTCCTCGAGCACGGCGTAGATCTGCGCCAGTTCCTGCGGGTCCCGGGCGCGGAAGTATTGCCCGCCGGTGATC
>CAXBBA010000627.1:0-1679 GCA_963973805.1 uncultured Halieaceae bacterium
ACAGGGCGATGGCCCAGCGGTAGTAGAGCTGCATGAACTGCTCCACAGCAAGCTTGTCGCCATCGACAAAGCCCCAGAGTCGCGCGAGTTCCCGCTGGTGGTCGAAGAGCAGGCGGTCTTCTTCGCGACCCGTAATCATGTGCAGCGCATAGCGCACGCGCCAGAGGAAATCCTGACCGTGGATCAGCGTATGGGACTCGGCTTCCGTGAGGAAGCGGTTGGCCGTGAGTTCCTCGACGGTGCGCCAGCCAAAGTGTCGCCGCGCCAGCCAGCCGATGAGCTGCAGGTCCCGGAGTCCGCCGGGGGAGCCCTTGATGTTCGGTTCCAGGCTGTATTCCGTATCCCCGTACTTGGTGTGCCGGTCCTCCTGCTCCTTCACCTTGGCGCGGAAGAAGTCCTGTGCGGGCCACATGCGGGAGGCGTCGATGCCTTCCTGGACGGCGTCGAGGAGGCGCTCCTGTCCGAGCAGAAGGCGAGCCTCGATGAGGTTGGTGAGTACGGTGATATCCGCGGCCTGTTCGATGCACTCGCCGACGCTGCGCACGCTGTGGCCCACCTGCAGGCCCAGATCCCAGAGCAGCGTCAGGAAGCCCTCGAGGCCCTCGCTGGTGGTCTGGTCCTGGCCATCGCGGAGAATCAGCAGGTCGATGTCGGACTGGGGGTGGAGCTCGCCGCGGCCGTAGCCGCCGACCGCCACCAGCGCCAGGTCGTTCTCCTGCAGGTTCAGGCTGCGCCAGGCGTAGCGCAGCACGCTGTCCATCAGCGCGGCACGATCCTGGAGCAGATCGCGGGCACTGCGGCCATCGCGGAAGTCCTGGTCCAGGGCTTCACCAGCGCTCAACAGGGCGTCGCGCAGTACGCTGACCAAACCGCTGGCAGCAAGGCCTTCGTCAACACGTTGGGGGTCGAAGAGCCGGTGCGGTTGTGTGTCGGTGCGCTCCATGGTGATCAGATGGTGTCGTCGCTGCGTCGGGTGAACAATTCGTAGCCGTCTTCCGTGACCCCGAGCGTGTGCTCCCACTGCGCGGACAGGCGACCGTCGCGCGTCGTTACGGTCCAGCCGTCGCGGGCGTTCAGGCGCGTGTGGCGCTTGCCGGCATTGATCATCGGTTCGATGGTGAAGGTCATGCCGGGCTCCAGCACCAGCCCCGTATTCGGGCGTCCGTAGTGCAATACCTGGGGGTCTTCATGGAATACCTTGCCGATGCCATGGCCGCAGTACTCGCGCACGACCGAGTAATAGTTGCTCTCGGCGTGCTTCTGAATCGCGGCGCCGATGTCTCCCAGGCGGCCGGACCAGTTCGATGCCCTTGTACAGGCACTCCTGCGTGATCTTGATCAGTCGCTCTGCGTGGGGGGCTATGTCGCCCACGGCGACCATGATGCTGGTGTCGCCGTGGTAGCCATCCTTGATCACGGTCACATCGATGTTGATGATGTCACCGTTGCGCAGTTTTTTCGTGTCCGACGGTATGCCGTGGCAGACCACGTCATTGATCGAGGTGCAGATGGAGCGGGGGAAGCCGTTGTAATTCAGCGGGGCCGGTATCGCATCCAGCTTTTCGGTGATGTATTCGTGGCACAGGCGGTCCAGTTCCCCGGTAGTGACGCCGGGCACCACGTGGGGCCGGATCATCTCCAGTACTTCTGCGGCCATGGCACCGGCGATGCGCATGCGG
>CAXBBA010000628.1:0-1665 GCA_963973805.1 uncultured Halieaceae bacterium
GGACGACCTGAATATGCGCCGGGACTGGTGGTATGACGCGCGCCTCGATGTACGCGACAGTACGGCAAGTGCCCTGGACTATCTCCAGGCGCTCAACGAGGATTTCGATGGTGACTGGTTGCTCACGCTGGCGGCCTATAACGCTGGCAAGGGGCGCGTTCGCCGAGCCATGCGCAGGAATCGTGATGCGGGTCTGCCGACGGACTACTGGTCCCTGAAGCTACCCCGGGAAACCCGCCACTACGTGCCGCGTCTGATCGCCATGAGTACGCTGGTGGCCTTTGACCGGGCCCTGGGCCTGGAACTGCCACCGGTGCCGAACCGCCCGGCCTTTGCCGCCATAGCGACCGGCGGACAGATCGAGATGCTGCGCGCGGCGGAACTGGCCGAAATGGAATTACTGGACCTGCGGCGCTACAACCCGGGGCAACTGCGCTGGGCCACGGCGCCCCATGGCAGCGGTGAGCTTCTGGTGCCAGCGGATCGAGCCGCGGCCCTGGCTCTTACCTTCGCCGCGCTCCCGGACGATGAACGGGTCACCTGGGAGCACTACCGTATTCGCCGCGGCGACAGCCTGATCCGCATTGCCCAGCGCTTCGACACCCGTGTTGCGCTGCTGCGCGAGGTCAACAACATCCGTGGCAACATGATCCGCGCCGGAGACACGCTGATGATTCCCAGCAGTGAGGCCTGGCGCGAAAGCCTTGCCATGGCGCGCACGGGTCGCACCGGCGTCCGTCGGGGCTACTCCGTGCGCAGCGGGGACTCCCTGTACGTCATCGCCCGGCGCTTCGGCGTGACCATCGACGACATCATTTCCTGGAATGATCTGGACCCGGACCGCTATCTGCAGCCGGGCCAGTCCCTGATCCTGTTTATCGAGGGCGGCTAGCGCTAGCGCCCCCGGTCAATGCGGAACAACACCGCATAGAGCGTGGGAACCACCGTCAGGGTCAGCAGTGATGCGAAGCCCAGCCCCGCCATGATGGTCACGGCCATATTCACGAAGAACACATCGGACAGCAGCGGGATCAGACCCAGAATCGTCGTGGCGGCGGCGAGCATGACGGGGCGTACCCGGGACACGGCGGAATCGAGGATGGCTTCCCGCCCTTCTTTGCCCTCCGCTATCTGCTGATCGATCTCCTCAATCAGCACGATGGCGTTCTTGATGAGAAGGCCGATGAGGGACAGCGCACCCAGCAGGGACATGAAGTCAAAGGCGCCGCCTGTTCCCAGGAGGCCCGCGGTGATACCAACGATGGCCAGGGGGACGGTCAACCAGATGATCAGCGGCTGACGCAGCTTCCCGAACAGGAAGATGCTGGTAAGGATCATGAGCAGTATGCCGACGGGCAGGGAGCGCCCCAGCCCCGCCTGGGCGTTCTGGGTGTCCTCGTACTCGCCTCCCCAGGACAGCGTGTACCCCGGCGGCAGCTCCATCGCTTCAATCTGCGGTTTTAACCGGGCAAACAGGGGCGTCGCCAGTTCCCCGCGGGAATTGCAGGAGGCGATGATGGTGCTGATGCGATTTCGACTCCGCAGCAAGGCGTTTTCCCAGTCCGTGCGGAATCCCGTTACCACCGCCGATGCCGGTACCGTCGTGCCGAGGACGGCACTCCAAACCTGCACATCGCGCAGCGAGTCGACGTCGTCCCGCTCCCG
>CAXBBA010000629.1:0-1658 GCA_963973805.1 uncultured Halieaceae bacterium
GCGACCGTGGCGACGATGTCGGGATTGCGGGCCAGGGCCAGTTCCATGGCCTCGCCCTGCTTCTTTATCTTCTGTTCCTGTGCGGTGGCGGGGCGATAGTCGGCGACCGCCGCGCAGGCAATGAAGACGTCGCAGTCTGTGATGCGCTCCAGGCAGGCATCGAGCATCTCCTGTGCCGTGGTCACATCCACGCGTTCCACGCGCTCGGGTGCGTCGAGGTGCACCGGACCGGAGACCAGGGTCACGCGGGCGCCGGCGTCGCTCGCGGCGCGGGCCAGGGCATAGCCCATGCGGCCCGAGGAGTGATTCGAGATGTAGCGCACCGGGTCCAGGGGTTCCCGGGTCGGGCCTGCGGTGATGATGATGTGGCGGCCCGCCAGCTCGCCCGTCGCGAACAGGGCCGCTGCCTCCCCGGCGATCGCGGCGGGTTCGAGCATGCGGCCCGGACCGACGTCGCCGCAGGCCTGGTCCCCGCTGTCGGGCCCGGCGATGTGCACACCGCGCTCCCGCAGCACCGCCAGATTCGCCTGGGTGGCGGCGGCCTTCCACATCTGCTGGTTCATGGCAGGCGCCGCCATAAGCGGCGCGGTGGTGGCCAGGGCTACGGCGCCTAGCAGGTCGTCGGCGCGCCCACAGACCAGGCGCGCCAGGCAGTCCGCGGTCGCCGGGGCGATGAGAAGCAGGTCTGCCCAGCGCGCCAGCTCGATGTGGCCCATGCCGCGCTCCGCCTCTTCATCCAGCAGGCTCTGGTGCACGGGATGGCCGGACAGGGCCTGAAGCGTCAGGGGCGTGATGAACTCCCGGGCGCCGTGGGTCATGATCACGCGCACTTCGGCGCCGTGGTCCTGCAGGCGGCGCACCAGTTCGGCGGATTTGTAGGCCGCGATGCCGCCGCACACAGCCAGGACCACACGGCGTTTGAATAGATGTCCCATTGCGAAGATCTGCCAGGGAAAATAGTGGGGTGGGACCATATCATCTGTGGTTCCCGCTGACACGATGGGGAGGGATGCGGTGAAGGACGAGGGCGGGGCCGAGAGCTATGAGGGACCGCGGGACAAGCTTCTCGGTCGCGGGCCGCGGGCCCTGTCCGACGCGGAGTTGCTGGCGGTGCTGCTGCGCACCGGGCGGGTCGGCGAGTCGGCGACGGTGCTGGCGGGGCGTCTGCTCGCCTGCCGCGACGGGACCTGCTCCTCGAGGAGCCCGGCCTGGGGCCGGCAAAAATATCGTTGTTGCTGGCGGCGCTGGAGCTGGGGCGGCGCTGTGCAGAGCAGCCCCTGCGCTCGCGCAACGTGATGAGCAGCCCGCGGCATACCCGGCGCTTCCTGCAGCATCATCTGGGGACCGCCAGCCGCGAGGTGTTCTGCTGCCTCTTTCTCGATGCCCAGCACCATCTGCTGTGCTGTGACGACCTTTTTCTGGGGACCCTCGACGGAGCGGCGGTGTATCCCCGGGAGGTGGTCGTGCGCGCCCTGCGCTATCGCGCCGCAGCGGTGATCCTGGCGCACAATCACCCCTCGGGAGTGGCGACCCCGTCCGCCGCGGACCGGCGCATCACCGATCGCCTGCGCGACGCCCTGGCGCTGATCGACGTGCGAGTGCTCGATCATGTGATTGTGGGGCGGGGCAGCACCTACTCCTTCGCGGAAGAGGGGCTG
>CAXBBA010000630.1:0-1655 GCA_963973805.1 uncultured Halieaceae bacterium
GGCTGGTGCTGTCGGGGTGCTGTTCGCGGCTGTATTGTACGAGGTCCAGCGCCATGCGCACCGCCGCATCACCAATGGCATGGAGGTGTATGTCTGTACTGTTTGCCACCGCTTCCGCCATGACTTCGCGCGTCTGATCCAGCGGCACCAGTGCGGAGGCCCGGTGCCCCGGGGGCTGAATATAGGGCTCGAGCATGTAGGCGGTCTGGGCTTCTACGGTGCCGTCCAGGGAGATCTTGAGCACCTCAACGTCGAACAGCTCGTGCTCGTAGTCCCTGCTCAGGCGTGCCAGGTCCTCCAGCGCCGTGTCGAGGCCCGGGGAGCTGTTGACGTAGTGGGAGCCTACGATCCTGACGGGCAGACGGCCCTCTTCGGCGCGGCGGCCCATGAAGCGGAACAGCTCTCCTCCGCCCTCGATCATGCCGGCGTCGAAGGCGCCGGTGATGCCCATGGCGGACATGCGCGCCAGGAAAATATCGGCGGCCTCCTCCAGGATATCTTCGCGGACCAGTCCGAGCTTCGCGCTGATCCAGCCGAAGCTCTCGCCTTCGATCAGCCAGCCCGTGGGCCGGCCGTCGGGATAGCGGCGGTAGTAGTGGGCACCGGGAATGGGGTCCGGCGTATCGGCGTCCAGACCTACCATTTCCATGGCGCGGCTGTTCACCCAGGCGGAGTGGAAGCCCTCGTCGAAGATGATCGCCGGGCGATCGGGGAAGATCTTGTCGAGGTCGGCGGCGGTGGGTCCCTGGGGGCCGAAGGCGGCGCCGAGGAAGCCCGTGCCGATCACCGGGTTCTGATCCGGGTAAGCCTCACCGTGGGCGCGCAGCGTGTCGAAAATCTGCGCCGGGGTCATGTCCGGGCCCAGCTGCGCCGCGAACAGGTAGGGCAGCGTGGAGCCCACGTGCATGTGCGCGTCGATGAATCCCGGCGTCATCATCTGGCCCTGCAGGTCGTGGCGCACCGTGCTGGCATTGCTGAAGGCCTGGGCACCGCTGTTGCTGCCAACGTAGACGATGGTGTCTCCCCGCACCGCCACCGCCTCGGCCCAGGGCGCGTCGGCGCTCATGGTGTAAATGTGTCCGTTGTAGAAAACGTGATCCGCGGGGTTGTCCGCGGCGCTGACGGTGCCCGCGATGGTCGCCAGGACCATGGCCTGCAGCAGTTTCAGGGCCGGGGGAAACGGAAGTCTTCGGTTCATGCGCTGTTACCTCGGGTGCACCGGAGCGGGAGCGCGGCACCGGGGGAACCGCGCGCTGGAATGGGAAAGGCGGGGTCAAGCCGCCAGGCACAGGCTACGATTCACTGCCGGTTGTGTAAACAAGTTGGCAACGCGGGGGACTATTCAGTTCTTCGTGTCGATGGTTCAATGGGCCATCGGAACCATCACAATCTAGGAGAGCCACCGTGAATCCCTCCACTCGCCCCCGGGCCCTGACGTCGTCTGTGCCCGCGCGTCGCCGTTTGGCGCTGGCTGTATCCGCCGCCATTGCGTCGGCGAACGTGTCCGCCCAGCAGCTTGAAGAAGTGATCGTTACCGCGACCAAGCGGGCGGAGTCGGTGATGGATGTGCCCCTGGCCATCCAGGCCCTGTCCGGGGACTTCCTGCGCAAGGTCAACACCGATGACCTGAAGGATCTGGTGAGCTTCACTCCCGG
>CAXBBA010000631.1:0-1653 GCA_963973805.1 uncultured Halieaceae bacterium
TGCGGCGACGGGCGACAGGGACAACGCGGGAGAGTCCGTATCCCTCACCCGCACCGCCGCTGACCTGCTGGCCCTCGAGACGCAGCTGCAGGAGCTTCCGGGCTTCGACCAGGCCCGCGTGGAGAGCATCCGCCAGGCGATTGACAATGGCAGCTATCAGGTCGATACGGACCGTATCGTCAACAACCTGCTGCAAAGTGATCGTGAACTTGGCTGAAGCTGAAGCGCCGGGAGAAGCCATGCCCTCTGGCCCACGCAACTCCCCGTGAACGACGCAGCAACCACCCTCAGGTCCCTGTTGACCGCGGAGCTGGACAGTCTCAAGGCCGTGGAAACCACCCTCGAACAGGAGCACGACGCGCTCCTGGACTCGAACCCCGCCAGCCTTGAAGCCGCCACCACGGCGAAAAATGCCGCGGTGGAACAACACCGCCGGCAACAGACCGAACGCCTGAACTGGATGACCCGGCAGGGATTCCCCGGCGATCTGCCGCTCTCGGAACTGCTCACCCGCTGCGGCGCCGACGAGAGCGCCGGCCCCGTGGTGGAACAGCTGACCCGCCTCGCGCAACAGTGCCAGGACAGCAATCGCCGCAATGGCGGGCTGATCATGCGCCTGCAGGAACACGCCCGGGGCGCCCTGGACGTGCTGCGACGCGAAGACAGCAGCGACGTCTATTCCCTCAGCGGCGCCCGGGAACACCGCAGCGACAGCCGCACCCTCGGCAAGGCCTGACGCCCATTCTTCAGGCTTCCACCGGTGGCGCCAGCCACCTCGATCGCGTCAAAAATCCGCCGGAACTCCCTCGCAACGAAATACTTCGTCTAAATTCGGCGAAATACCCACGATTATGCCGCCATTGTCGGAAAAAGATTCTGGCACATAGTTTGCTATATCTCTGTTGAACACCGCTCCGCGCCAAAGCGACGACGCACAGAGAACTGAAACCATGAAAAAAGTCATTCCATTCAGCAGCAGCGAACGGGGAAGCCATGGGCGCTCAGCCGCCGGGGACACACAACCCCACCCCGCCCTCGCCCGCAATGTCGAACAGCTCTACGCGGGTCCGGAACAGCAGCTGCTGCTGCTCCAGCGCCTCATCGGATGCACGGACAGGTTTGAGCTGATCCATCGCTTTCATCGCTGGGCCAGCGATCTGGGACTGGCCGACGGCACCACCTTCACACCCAGCGCGGAAGAAGACCGTCTGATGCTGGGCAACAAGGCCCTGCACAGCGCCCAGTATGTCCTCACCCTGGATGGCGAAGCTCTCGGCCCCCTGGCGCTGTGCCGCCGGGAGCGCTACCGGGAAGAGGATCTCATCACCATCGAGCAGGCCCTCGGCTCCCTCGCCTGCTCCCTGCGCGTCGCGAAGCAGACCCACGCTCTGCGCGAACTGGTAACCCAGGATCCCCTCACGGGCCTCGGTAACCGCAGCGCTCTGCGGGATGCGCTGCGCCGGGAGCTATCGATCACGCGTCGCCACGGCTCGCCCCTGGCGGTCATGATGATCGACGTCGACCGCTTCAAGGCGCTGAACGATCACTTGGGACACCTGGGGGGCGACCAGGTTTTGTGCCTCATCGCCAACGTACTGAAAAACAGCACGCGCTCCTCAGACCTGCTCTTTCGCTTCGGTGGCGACGAATTTG
>CAXBBA010000632.1:0-1648 GCA_963973805.1 uncultured Halieaceae bacterium
CAGGCCCACGGCGTGGGCCGCCACCGCCAGACCGCCGTACTCCACGAAGGTGGCATCGTCCAGCAGGTCATGGAGGTTTTCCCGGGCGGTGCGAAAGCCCTTGGCGCGGCGACGCGCCACCGCCTCCTCGCGCTCGGCATCACTGCCCCGGGAAAGACGTTCCTGCAGGTCCCGGAGTGCCTGGGCTGGCTGGTCGTGCTCCGTCATGCGCCTAGCGCCCCTTGAATACCGGTTTGCGCTTCTCCAGGAAGGCCATCACACCTTCTTTCGAATCTTCGCTGGAAATACACAGGTTCTGCATCGCCGCCTCCTGGGTAATCATGTCGCCAAGGCTCATCCCCCCGGCCATGGCCAGAGCCTTCTTGGTGTAGCGCACGGCCAGCGGTGCCTTCATTGCGAGCTCCCGGGCCCAGGTGAGCGCCGCGTCACTCTCTTCGCCATCGGCGACAACGCGATTGCACAGACCGAGATTCCTGCATTCTTCACCATAGACACGCTCACCCCCAATGATGATCTCGAAGGCCCGCTTGCGGCCCACGGCGTTGAGGAGTTGCCAGGTGGCACCGCCGTCGGGAATGAGGCTGATCGCCGCGAAGGCCTGGTAAAGGTAGGCGCCCTCGGCCATGACCACCAGATCGCAGGCGAGCATGAAGGCGCTGCCGATCCCGGCCGCCGCACCACCTACCTCGGCGATCCACAGCTTGTTACTCTCCGCGATCGCAAGGATAGCGGGCTTGTAATCGGCGTTGAGCATATGCTCCGTGGCATCCCCAACATTCGCCGGGTCACCGTCCTGACCATCGGCCAGATCCGCCCCGGCGGAAAATGCCCGCCCCTCCCCCGCAAGGATGATCACCCGCAGCTCAGGATCATCATTGAGGGCATTCGCGGCATGCAGCAACTCGCCGCGCAGCGTTGCATTGAAGGAGTTAAGCTTGTCCGGTCGATTCAGTGCCAGGCGCGCTACGTCGCCCTGACGTTCGATCTTCAAAGTACTATAGCTGTCATCACTCATCACTGTTCCTTACAGGGTCATGGCGGGGACTGCATCCCCCTCAGGCCACGGCACTCTTGTCCTGGAGTTGTTTGATCTCGTCCGCAGCAAAGCCCATGGCCTCGAGCACTGCGACCGTATCCTGGCCATTGGCGGGATTGCTCCGCAGCACCTCCGCTGGCGTGCGAGAGAAGCGCGGCGCCGGGGCGGGCTGCACCACGCCGTCGACCTCGATGTAGCTGTTGCGAGCCTTGGCCGCCGCATGCTCCGGAGCTTCCGTGAGGCGCAATACGGGCGCGAAGCATACATCAGTCCCTTCCAGCAGCGCGCACCACTCATCCCGGGTCTTGCTGCGCATGATCCGGGCGAGCTGCTCTTTCTGCTCGGGCCAGCGGCGGGCGTCGTTCTGCTCCCCGAATTGCTCCTCGGGCAGCTCCGCCAACTGCATCAACAGCGCGTAGAACTGGGGCTCGATGGAGCCCAGGGATACGTACTCGCCGTCCGCACATTCGTAGGTATTGTAGAAATGCGCGCCGCCGTCGAGGAGATTGCTCTCCCGCGCCTCCGCATTCCACGCGCCGATGGCGGCCATGGAATGGAACATCCACATGAGCTGCGCGGCTCCATCCACCATGGCCACATCGATCACCTGGC
>CAXBBA010000633.1:0-1641 GCA_963973805.1 uncultured Halieaceae bacterium
TGCAGTGGCTGGGAGAGCACCCGGCCAGCGGGCGCAGCTACGCGGCGCTGGGACTCATGGAAGACAAGGACCTGGACACGATGGCGGGGCAACTCGCCGAAGCCGTGGACGGGGCCTGGGCCATGGCCATCCCCTCCATCGACCGCGCCCTGGAGCCGGAACAGGTGTGGGAGGCTCTGGACCATGCCGGTATCGCCGCTCCCCAGGCGGAGTTCAGCTGTGAATCCGTGTGGGAGCGACTGCTGGATGGCACCGGCCCCGGCGATCGCATCATTATCTGCGGCTCATTCCATACCGTTGCGGGTATAATGGCGTTTTTGCCCGGTCACGCCTGACTCTTGTCTTTCACTCTTGGATAACCTCGTCAAACAACGCCTCGTAGGCGCCCTGATCCTGCTCGCGCTGGCGGTGGTGTTCTGGCCGATCATCTTCGTGCCGTCTGCGGAGCAGGATGACGATACGGTGACCGTGATCGTGCCCGCTCCGCCGCCGCTGGACAGCACGCCGCTGGCGGAGCCGGACAACCTCGGCCTGCGCCAGGGTACAAAGCCGGTGGCCCGCAGTGACGAGATCCCCGATGTGACCCTGCCGGCGGATGACAGCGAGGTCGATCCGGCACCGCTGCCCGCGCGCGCCGAGAACGTGCCGGACCCCTCTCTGGAGGAGGCGCGGGAGACGCTCACGTCTCCGAAGATGGACAAGGACGGCCTGCCCATTGCCTACTCCCTGCAGGTGGCGACCATGGCGGACGAGGAGCGCGCCGAGAAGCTGGTGCAGGAGCTCGTGGATGCCGGCTACAAGGGCTACATCAAGCGCCTGCGGCGCAGTGACCGCACCCTGTATCGGGTGCTGGTGGGACCCAAGTTTGCCCGCAGCGAGCTCGACCCGGTAAAAGTCGCCATCGACAAGCGCTGGCGCGTCGAATCCATGATCATCAGGTATCTGCCATGAACGACTGGCCCTCCCTGGCATTATTCAATGGCTTCGACTGGATCGTGGTGGTCATCGTTTTTCTGTCGGCACTGTTGAGCCTGTGGCGCGGTTTCGTTCGCGAAGCCATGTCCCTCGCGGGCTGGGTTATCGCCTTTATCGCTGCGAACATCGCGGCGGTCACGGTGGCCGACGCCATCGGCGACGTGATTGCCAACCGCACCGGGCGCTACGTGGTCGCCTGGTCCCTGGTATTCGTATTGGTGCTGGTGTCCAGCTCCTTCGTGGCGCGCCTGCTGAGCAAGCTCATCGCCGCCTCCGGTCTCGGCGTGCTCGATCGCCTGCTGGGCACCGTATTCGGATTTCTGCGCGGCCTGCTCATTGTGATGGCGCTGGTCTTTGTGGTGCGGGCCATCGTTCCCGAGCGCGAGCGCAGTCTGCTGACCGATTCCCAGCTCATGCCGCACATCGATGTGCTCCTGAGCTGGAGCCAGCGCACCTTCGAAGAATTCAAGGATGTGGAGATACCGGGACTGAACGCGTGATCTGCACCGTCGCGGGCAAAGCGGGTTCACGAACAATGCAGGGAGAAAACACGCCATGTGCGGATTGACGGGTATCGTCGGCAAGGACCGCGTCGGCGCCGACATCTACGACGCGCTCACGGTGCTGCAGCACCGGGGACAGGATGCCGCGGGCATCGTCACCTGC
>CAXBBA010000634.1:0-1639 GCA_963973805.1 uncultured Halieaceae bacterium
TCCACGAATGGCTACGGGGACAGTACCCGCCGGGTGCTGGAGCGGGCAGGGTTTTCAGTGTCGAAGCTTCCCCCCCTGTTGAGCCGGGAGGTACTTCTGCGGCGATTTCAGGTCGATGTGATTATTGTCAGCTGGCTGGACAACTATCTTGTTTGCGATCGGAGCGGGCGCTTCCGGCTCACGGGGCTGTTCAAGTTTGTCCTGGCCCTTCTGCTCATGCGCCGCATCGCGGACACGCTGGTATTCGTGCGCCACAACAGCATTCCCCACCATTATCGCGGGGGACATCAGGAGCGCCTGGAGAAGCTCATCGATTGGCTGGAACGAAGATTCGATCATGTGGTCGTTCATTCGCCAGCGCAGACGGATTGCCGGCGCTGTTTTATCGGACACCCCCTCTACGCATCCACGTCCGCGACGGTGCCCGAGGCGGACCCTCACCCTCGTCGCCTGCTCATGTTCGGTACCATCGCCCCCTACAAGGGCATTCTCGACGTGATTGCGGCGCTTCCCGCCGGTCTGGAGCTGGAGATCGCAGGTCCGGCCGTGGATGCATCCTATCTGGAGCAGGTACAGGAGGCAGCCCGGGGGAAAAACGTTATCGTAGTGCCGGGATTCATTGAAGATGGAGAAATCATTGAACGCCTGCGCTCATCCCGGGGTCTGTTGATTGCCCAGGCCCATAGCCGAAACTACGTCAGCGGAGTCCTGATGTTTGCCTTATCTCACCGTGTGCCGGCTTTTACGCTGTCCAATAGCTACGCCGAGTGGGTGGCCGCCGAGCTTCCGGAGGCAGGGATTTTCGTGTTCGATACGGTGCCTCAGCTTCTGGCTGGGGCAATGGGGGAGGCTCCTTTTCCGCCGTCCCGGGCGGGTGTTGAGGACTTATTCGGAGATGTCCCCCTGGGGCTTGCGTGGCGAAAGCTCCTCGACGCCGTTCCATAGCTGCTGGCAGGTAGAACAGTTTGCATATTCTATTTCTAAGTAACGAAGGCCTCTCGGCAACGATCTTCGAGTCCCAGGTGCTCACCGTGGCCAGGCTCGCCAGGGAGCAGGGGCTCTCGGTACGCGTGCTTGCCATGGCGCTCACGCGAGAGAAATACCTGCACGCGCAGCGGGTGCGTGCTGCCTACGAGGAGAAGTACAACGTACCCATCACTGTCCTCCGGGCGGTTTCGCAACAGCTTCCCGGGTCCGTCGCGTTAAACGCCCGGCGCGTGAAGAAGGTGCTGCAGGTTCTGGGGGAATCCCCTCGCCTGATTCAGGGGAGATCGGAATACGCCGCTGCGGTGGCGGTGCAGCTGCGTTCGAGCCTGGGCTGTCCCGTGATATGGGATTGCCGGGGCGATACGGTGGCCGAGCTGTATTTTCGCTGGCGTCGGCGACCAGCCTGGCTTCGCTGGCTGGTGCTGCTCGGTGACCTGCGTCTCAGGCCCTGGCTTGGCGCAGCGGGGCGCGCCGATGGCGCTATTTTTGTTTCCGATGCGTTGCGCGACGTTGAGGTGGCGCGGGGATACCGGGGTGTGTCGGTGGTGGTGCCCAACTATGCGGACCCCGCTCTGTTTCGCTTTGATCCACAGCTGAGGGCCCGGACGCGGAAGCGACTGCATATTCCGGAAGCAGACCGGGTGTTTGTGTA
>CAXBBA010000635.1:0-1638 GCA_963973805.1 uncultured Halieaceae bacterium
CCCAGGTTCGCCCCAGGGACTCGCGAAGACGCCAGCGACTGATCGCCGCATGGTCACCGCTGCGCAGTACCTCGGGCACCGCCTGTCCCGCATACACCTCAGGTCGGGTGTAGTGCGGGCAGTCCAGCAATCCATCGGCGAAGGAGTCCTCCGCCGCCGAATCCTGATGCCCCAGCACCCCGGGCAGCAGGCGCGTCACCGCATCCACCACCACCAGCGCCGCCAGTTCGCCGCCGCTGAGCACGTAATCGCCGATGGACAGTTCCTCATCCACCGCTTCGTTCAGCAGGCGCTCGTCGACGCCCTCGTAGCGCCCCGCCAGCAAAATCATGCTCGCCGGTCCGTCAGTCTTTCACCCTGGGGGGAAAGATAGATCACCGGAGCCGATGCACCTGCGATCTCCCGACCTCGCTCTATCGCAGCCGCGAGGGGCTCGGGACGCATTACCATCCCGGGTCCGCCCCCGTAGGGCCGGTCATCCACGCTGCGGTGCCGATCCCGGGTAAAGTCCCGGGGGTTCACCGCATCCAGCACCAGGCGGCCATCGCGCACCGCGCGCCCCGTGACGCCCACATCGCGCACCGCGCTGAGCATCTCGGGAAATACGGTGATCAGGGCAACCCGCATCAGTCCTCGGGGTGCCAGTTCACCGTGATTCGACCCGCGTCCCGATCCACCGACAGCACTACGCTGTCCGGGAGGTACGGGATCAGGCGCTGCCGTTCATCGACGGCGCCCTCGCAATGCCTGAGTACCAGCACATCGTTTGCGCCGGTCTCCAGCAGGTGGTCCACCACCCCGAGGAGCAGGGACTGACCTTCGTATTCCGTCCACACCTGCAGACCCTGAAGCTGGTGCCAGTAATAGTCACCATCTGCCAGATCCGGCAGGCAGGTGCGTGGCACCCAGACTTCCAGGCCCTTCAGGCCTTCCGCCGCCGTGCGGTCATCGACTCCGCGAATGCGGGCGACGAGCCCCTTTCCATGGAGCTTCCCATCGACAAACTCGATGGGCTCGTATGCGTTACGCCGGCGCAATTGCCAGCCACCAAAACCGAGAAAATTCTCGACCGGGTCCGTCAGGGCATGAATCTTGACCCAGCCCTTGATGCCGTAGGCGCCGGTTATGGTCCCCGCCTGCAGCATCGCCTGGTCGCCGGGCCCAGAGCCCGGCGACGCATCAGGCTGCGTCGGCTTCGCTTGCCTGCTCCGCACCGCTCAACAGCTTGGCTACACGGGCGGACAGCTGGGCGCCCTGGCCCTGCCAGTAATCGATGCGTGCGCGGTCTACGCGCAGACGCTCTTCCTGGCCCCGGGCAACGGGGTTGAAGAAGCCCACGCGCTCGATGAAACGACCGTCGCGGGAATTGCGGCTGTCCGTCACCGTCAGGTGGTAGAAAGGACGCTTTTTGGCGCCGCTGCGTGAAAGACGAATGGTAACCATGCCCTGTTTTCTCTCCACTACGGAAACCGCTGGTCCGAACGACCTCGCCGGAGCAACGGTTTACCAACAAATTCAATACCTTGGGTGTGTCCGCGATCTGACCGGCGAGACACCCCCTACGAAAGGTGGCGCATCATACAGAAAACGCGCCGCCGGGGAAAGCCCCGCCCCGCTGATTTTTCCAGTAACGGCGGG
>CAXBBA010000636.1:0-1637 GCA_963973805.1 uncultured Halieaceae bacterium
TCAGCAGGGCCTCGACGGCGCAGGCGACGGCGAGGAAGGTCTTGCCCGTGCCCGCCGGGCCAATGCCGAAGTTGATGTCGCAGTGCTGGATGCCGCGCACATAGCTCTGTTGATTGCGACCCCGGGGCTTGATCGAGCCCTTGCGGGTGCGAATCACCTGGATGGGCTCCACGGGGCCGCCGGACTGGTCCTCGGCCATCTTTTCGAGGCCCGACTGCTGCAATTGCAGATGCAGGGACTCGGGCGTCAGCGTCACGCCCTGGCCGATCTCCTCGTAGAGGTGGCGAAGGAGCGCCGAGGCGGCGTCCACTCTGGTTCTTTCACCAGCGATCGTGAATTGATTTCCGCGCGCGCGGACGGTGATCTGCAGGCGTTCCTCGATCTGGCGCAGGTGGGCGTCAAACTGCCCGCAGAGCGCGGCGAGGTGGCGTGCGTCATCAGGTTCCAGAGTCAGGACAATTGCTTGCCCCTCCGGACTAGGAGGTTCTTCTGTGCTCAAAGTGTCACAAACGGCAGTCGCCGAGCCCTTGAATTGCCAAGAATAGTCGTGAAATGAAGCCAGTCAACCCACGGTGCCGGGAATGATCTCACCGCGCAGCGAGTTGGGCAGGGCTTCACCGATGGTCACATCCACAAAGTGACCGATCAGGGAGTGGTCGTCGGTATGAAAATTCACCACGCGATTGTTCTCGGTACGGCCCTGAAGCTGGCCCGGGTCCTTGCGTGAAGGACCGGTGACGAGAATGCGCTGGGTGGTGCCGACCATGCGCCGACTGATCTCCTGGGCCTGCTGGTTGATGCGGGCCTGGAGCACGTGGAGTCGGGATTTTTTCGTTTCTTCGTCGGTGTCATCCGCCAGGTCCGCCGCCGGCGTGCCGGGGCGGGCGCTGTAGATAAAGCTGAAGGACGCATCGAAGCCGATGTCGTCGATGAGCTTCATCGTCGCCGCGAAGTCCTGCTCGGTTTCGCCCGGAAACCCGATAATAAAGTCCGAGGACAGGCTGATGTCGGGGCGGACCTTGCGCAGCTTGCGGATCGTCGATTTGTATTCCAGCGCCGTGTGGCCGCGCTTCATGGCGGCCAGGACCCGGTCCGATCCCGCCTGCACCGGCAGGTGGAGATGGTCCACCAGCTCGGGAATCTCGGCGTAGGCCTGCACCAGCGCATCGCTGAACTCCACGGGATGGGAGGTGGTGTAGCGGATGCGGTCGATGCCGGGGATCGCAGCGACGTAATGCAGCAGCTCCGCGAAGTCCACAATGTCACCCTCGTGGCTCTCGCCGCGATAGGCGTTCACGTTCTGCCCCAGCAGGTTCACCTCGCGCACGCCCTGTGCCGCGAGCCCCGCCACTTCGGCGATGACGTCGTCGAGGGGGCGCGATACTTCTTCGCCCCGGGTGTAGGGAACCACGCAGAAAGAGCAGTATTTGCTGCAGCCTTCCATCACCGATACGAAGGCCGTGGGTCCGTCGACGCTGGGTTCCGGCAGGCGATCGAATTTTTCGATCTCCGGGAAGGAGACGTCCACCACCAGGTCACCGCTGCTGCGCCGCTCTTCGAGCATCTCGGGCAGGCGATGCAGGGTCTGGGGGCCGAATACCAGGTCCACAAAGGGGGCGCGCTTGCCGATCTCGGCG
>CAXBBA010000637.1:0-1631 GCA_963973805.1 uncultured Halieaceae bacterium
GGCTCCGGCGCGCCGTGGCAGGGCCTTGAAGATATGCGAGGCATACTGCGGGGGATGATTCAGTCACGCGACGACACCAGTCTTCTGCTGGTGTGCGATCGGCCGGACGAGGCCCTGGAGCAGTTCGCAGGCTGGAATACGACGAAGATTCGCGCCACGAGTGCAACGCTGCAGGAAGTCCCCCATTACCTCAATGCGGGGGATGTGGCGATGCTGCTGCGAGCCGCCGGTCCCGCGAGTGAGGTCGCATCGCCGATAAAGTTTGCTGAATACGCCATGTGCGGTCTACCCGTTGTTCACAATGGTTCCGTAGCCCAGGTGCGGGAGTTCAGCGAACGCCTGGGTGGCGCCAATGTGCTGCTCAGGGATCAGGGCGACATGGATTCCCTCACGCCTCTGGATGACACAGAGAGAGCTCGGCGGGCGTCGATGGCGCGACCTCTGCTGTCCAATGAGAATACCGGGCAAATCCTGGGGGCTTTGGAGGTCGTCGACGAGGTGGTGCTGGTGGCCGCGGGTCAGCCCGTGGAAGCCCTGCCCCGGGAGCTTCGGGAGCGCGTTGAGCTGGTTTGTCGCGAGAACAGGGGCTGGGATTTTGCCAGCTACCGCGATGGCCTGGCGGTGGCGCGTCAGCATGCGCCGGGAAGGATTACGTTGTGCAATGACAGCGTTTATGGCCCCTTGTTTCCACTGCAGGAGGCATTTTCGACTATGGCGGACAAGGCAGTGGATGCCTGGGGCATGACCGCCAGCAACGAGCTCTGGTGGCACCTCCAGAGCTATTTTCTCAGTTTCTCTCCGGCGGTGATTGACGCCGGTGCATTCTGGGACTTCTGGGAGGCGGTGCCGGACGACGCGGTGCGTCGTGAAGTCATTCGCAATGGGGAGATCGGTTTGTCCCGGGTGCTCCTCGATGCGGGCTTCGTGCTGGATGCCTATTGTCCGACGCCGAAAGGCGGGGCGGATATGACCGGCCCGGACAAAGTCCGCCGGGGGTTGGCCGCTATCCGCGGACGATGGAACGATGCCAATTTGTATCGGGATGTCGCGGATGTGGTTTTTCACGGAGCAAGGCTGGGCGTCAATCCGTCCCTGGCCCATTGGTCGACGCTGGTTCGGGAGCAACGCCTTCCGTTCGTGAAGCGGGCGGCGGTCGCGCAATCAGGTGGCCTGGACATGCTGCTGCGAAGCATGGACGGACAGTCCCCGGGTATCTGCGACGAGGTACTGGACGCTATAAAAGAGGATCTTCAGCGCGGTGCGTGAAGTCTGACGTCAGCGCTGTATGCCGATGGGAGTGGCCTGGGAGGCAAATTCCGCCGGAGCGCGCTCGCCTTCGCTGGCGATGCTGACAATGTGCTCCCGCGTCAGCCCCGCGACGCGACGTAATTCGTCCTGCTCCCCGTGTTCCACGAAGTTGTCGGGTATGCCGACATGGCGCACGGGTGTGTCGATGCCGTGGCGCGCCAGCAGCTCGCTGACCCCGGAACCCGCGCCGCCGGCGATGGCATTGTCTTCAAGGGTGATGAGCAGCTCGTGCTCCGCCGCCAGCGCGAACACCAGCGCTTCATCGAGGGGTTTCACCCAGCGCATGTCCACCACGGTGGCATCCAGCATTTCGCCGGCCGCCA
>CAXBBA010000638.1:0-1628 GCA_963973805.1 uncultured Halieaceae bacterium
AGCAGGCAGACGTCCAGCGACGTATCCATGTAGAAGCGAATGTCGAAGGTCTCGCGCAGTGCCTTGTTCGTGAGCAGTAGAATTCCCTCCACCACGATCACTCGCGCGGGCTCGACGCGTTCGGTCTCGGAGCGCCGTGTGTGCTGGGAATAGTCGTACAGGGGCATCTCGATGCCCTCCCCCGCCCGCAGGCTGCGCAGGTGCTGCGCCAGGAGGTCCTGCTCGATCGCCTGGGGGTGATCGTAGTTCGTCAGTTCACGCTCGGCGAAGCTCATCTCCGACTGGTCCCGGTAATAGGCGTCTTCCTTGATCAGGGCCAGGGGAAGACCCGGTGCCTCGCCCTGCAACTCCTCGCAGAGCGTATGGGCAAACAGGCTCTTGCCGGAACCCGAGGGTCCGGAGATCGCGATTATGGTGGGCTCAATCATCCGCCTAAGCCAGGGAACGGATGCCGACGGCATCGCGCACCTTCGCCAACAGGGGAGCGCTGTACTCCCGGGCGCGCTCGGCGCCACTGCGCAGCACCGCTTCGATATGCCCCGGGTCCGCCATGAGGCGCTCGTACTCGGCCCGGGGGGCCTGGAGTTCATCGTTGATGCGTTCGAAGAGCTGCTTCTTGGCTTCCCCCCAGGCGATGCCCTCGGCGAAGGCATTGCGCATGGAGGCCACCGCATCCGCGTCGGCGAAGGCGCGCCAGAGCTGGAATACGGTGGAGCTGTCGGGGTCCTTGGGCTCCCCGGGCTCCAGAAGATTCGTTTTCACCTTGTTGATAGCCTTCCGCAGGCGCTTCTCCGTATCGAACAGGGGAATCGTATTCTGGTAGCTCTTGCTCATCTTGCGCCCGTCCAGACCCTGGAGCACCGCCACGTCGTCCACGCGCGCCTCGGGAAGTACAAACAGTTCGGCGAAGTTGTGGTTGAAGCGCTGGGCGATGTCCCGGGCCATCTCCACGTGCTGAATCTGATCCCGCCCTACGGGAATATCGTGGGCACGGAACATCAGGATATCCGCCGCCATCAGCACCGGATAATTGAACAGGCCCATGGTGACTGCGAAATCCGGGTCTTCCCCCGCCGCTTCATTTGCCTGCACCGCCGCCTTGTAGGCATGAGCCCGGTTCATGAGCCCCTTGGCCGTGCTGCAGTTGAGAATCCAGGTCAGCTCCGGAATCTCGGGAATATCCGACTGGCGATAGAACACGGAGCGCTGCGTATCGAGGCCGAGGGCGAGCCAGGTGGCGGCGATTTCCTGCGTCGAACGCTGCACCTGATCGGGGTCCCCACACTTGATCAGCGCGTGGTAGTCCGCGAGGAAGAAGAAGGACTCCCGGTCCGGCGTCGCCGCCGAGGCGATGGCAGGCCGGATGGCGCCAACGTAATTGCCCAGGTGCGGGGTGCCCGTCGTGGTGATGCCGGTGAGAACGCGTCGCACGCTGTCTGCGCTGTGCTCCATTATTCGCTGCTTCCTTTGTCTGTTTAGGGTTGGGGAAAGGTGGACTCCCGGGCGAGGATCACTCGCCCGGACTGTCGTGCTGGTGGCGCAGACGGGCGAACAGGCTGCTGGTATCCCAGCGACCGCCCCCCAGTTCCTGCACATCGCCATAGTAGCTGTCGACGAGCTCTGCAACG
>CAXBBA010000639.1:0-1623 GCA_963973805.1 uncultured Halieaceae bacterium
GAGGCAGCGCTCTTCGCCCCGGTTGTAGTTGCCGCAGCGGCGGGGAGCGGTCCAGTCGGCGATCAGGTCCCGGGACCCGGGCAGGAAGTCGGACCAGGCATCGCCCTCGATGGGAGCCGGGGTTTCCCACACCACCTGAAACTGGCCGTCGTCGAGGATCTCGCCGATGAGCACCGGCTTGCTGATGTGGTGGTTGGGCAGCATCGTCGCCGTGCCCCCGGAGAGGTTCGGCACCGTGACGCCTATGATCGCTTCGCGCACCGCAGCGGGGTCCGTACTACCGGCTTTCTCGACGGCGCGGGCCCACATGTTGAAGCCGATGTAGTGCGCCTCCATGGGATCGTTGGTCACACGCTCCTCGTCACCGATGTAGGCCAGCCATGCATCGATGAAGTCGTAGTTGGCATCGTCCTCGACGCTCATGAAGTAGTTCCACGCGGCCAGGTGCCCCACCAGGGGCGCGGTGTCGATCCCCGAGAGCTCCTCTTCACCCACGGAAAAGGCCACCACGGGAATGTCACTGGCGCTCACTCCCTGATTCGCCAGCTCCTTGTAGAACGGCACGTTCGCGTCTCCGTTCACCGTGGACACCACCGCCGTCGCCTTCCCGGCGCTGCCGAAGCGCTTGATCCTGGCGACGATGGACTGCCAGTCGGAGTGACCGAAGGGCGTGTAGCTGACGAGGATATCGTCGGGCGCAACGCCCTTGGCCGCGAGGTAGGCCTGGAGGATCTTGTTCGTGGTGCGCGGATACACATAGTCCGTTCCCGCAAGCACCCAGCGCTCAATTCCCTGGTCCATCAGATAGTCCACGGCGGGGATCGCCTGCTGGTTGGGCGCTGCGCCGGTGTAGAAGACATTCCGGGACGACTCCTCCCCCTCATACTGCACGGGGTAAAAGAGCAGGCCGTCGAGCTCCTCGAACACGGGCAGCACGGACTTGCGCGATACGGATGTCCAGCAGCCGAACACCACGTCCACCTTGTCCCGCACCAGTAGCTCCCGCGCCTTCTCGGCGAACAGGGGCCAATCCGACGCCGGGTCCACGACCACCGCCTCCAGGGGCCGCCCCAGGAGACCGCCGCGGGCGTTCTGCTGCTCCACCAGCATGAGCACCGTATCTTTCAGCGTGGTCTCACTGATGGCCATGGTGCCGGACAGGGAATGGAGCACTCCCACGCGGATCGCCTCGCCCTGCTGGGCGCCCACCGGGGCCGAAAACAGCGTCACGAAAGTAAAAACAAGGGCGGCCAGCTGGCCTGCACCCCGGAACCGGCGGCGCTCTGGGCAATTGTTCATATGGGAGTCCTGATGAAAGCGTGCTGATGCATCAGCAAAAGGCGGGCCAACTAATTTCCCGGGGATCCCGGGCGCAGCCTCACACCGCAACCGGGGGCGCACCAGCATCGGCCACCGGACCGGGCGGCGCGCACTATTTTGGCGCAGGCTGCCGCGACTCGAGCACCAGGGGATAACGCGCCCTCTGCGCCTCGACGAATTCCGCCACGCGCTGGTTCAGGACCTGGGTCTGGAGGTCCAGACGCACCTGTTCATACACCCGGGCAAACGCCATCGGTCGGGGGGCCCGGCGATCCGTGACGCGGAAGAAATGCCAGCCCCGGG
>CAXBBA010000640.1:0-1620 GCA_963973805.1 uncultured Halieaceae bacterium
TGTGGCGCCGGTTGCCCGAGTCGAAGGGGGATTTGCGCACCAGGCGGTGGACGCCGGTCTCGGTGCGCAGCCAGCCGAACGCGTACTCGCCGGTGAACTTGATCGTCGCACTCTTGATGCCAGCGACATCACCGCCGGACGCCTCGATCAGCTCCGTGGTGAAACCCCGGGACTCTCCCCAGCGCAGATACATGCGCAGCAACATCTCGGCCCAGTCCTGGGCTTCGGTGCCCCCGGAACCCGCCTGAATGTCGAGGAACGCGTTGTTGCCATCCATTTCGCCGTTGAACATGCGCCGGAATTCGAGCAGCTCCAGCACCTTCAGGAGCGAGGCGATTTCCTCCTCGATATCGGCGACGGCCGCTTCGTCATCTTCTTCCGCGGCCATCTGCAGCAGGTCCAGCGCATCGTTGGCGCCGGTATCCAGGGTGTCGATGGAGGACACAATGGACTCCAGGGACGAGCGCTCGCGCCCGAGCTCCTGAGCGCGATCGGGATCGTCCCAGACACTCGGCTCGGCCAGTTCCAGTTCTACTTCTGCCAGTCTTTCACGCCGCTGATCGACGTCAAAGGTACCCCCTAAGCACGTCCGTACGCGCTTCGATGTCCTTGAGACTCTGTACCAGAGGATTGATCTCGAGCATGGGGTTATCCGTCCAGAAAAAAGGGCGCCATTCTACCGGAGAGTTGGCCCTGCTTCGACCCATTGGCGCCATGCGGCGGCGCCAGCTGCGCTCAGCCCAGGCGGTTGAGGAGATAAGCGATGAGCATTACCTGGGGCACGGTCACCAGGGGCAGACAGAGAGCGACGGACCAGCTGCGGGCGGTGTCGCGGATCGACATGATCTCCGTGTAATCCGTGGCCACCCCCGCCATGAGGAAGGTGAAGCTGTTCCCCGGCGCCGCGGCGCGATTCATCAGGTCTGCGGCGATGGGGGTCGCACCCTCGGAACAGACCTCGATCACCGTGGCGGCCAGCAGCGTGAGCCACAGGCCCGCCACGGACGCACCGAACCAGGCCGCGTAGTTCTCCACCGGTACCAGCGCACGGATCGCCGACGCGAGGAGCAGCCCAAACAGCGCCCAGCGAATGACGACGCGGGAGCCGCGCAGGCCCTCCCCCAACAAACCCATCGCGCCCGCCAAAGAAAAATTCCAGCCCTGGCGGTACTCGCGCCACTGTTCCCCCAGGGACAGGTCGATGGCGATCTCCTCGCGCCAGGGATTCGCCGGCAGCACCTGGCGCTTTGTAAGTGCGTCGAACACCAGTCCTGTGATGATGCCAATGAGCAGCGACAGCAGTATGAACAGCAGCGTCCAGCCCACGCCGATCAGGCCAAAGAGAATCAGTGTGAGGGAGAGGGAGTTCCAGGGGCTCGCCAGCAGAAAAGCCATCACCTGCCCCGTGGAGGCACCGCGCTCGTACAGCTTCATTCCCACCGCCAGGATGCCGTGACTGCACAGGTCCAGGAATACGCCCGCGAGGGTGGCTCGAAACATACCTCCCAGCCCCGCCTCGCGCCCCAGCACCGAGATCACGAGGTCCCGTGGCACCTGGGCCAGCAGACCGACGAAGAGCACTCCCAGAGCGAGACCCCACCACATGCGTGCCAGCAGATC
>CAXBBA010000641.1:0-1607 GCA_963973805.1 uncultured Halieaceae bacterium
CCGACGTTCAGGCAATCGGTGAGCTTCCCGCCGAAGATGCTGATCTGGCTGCGTTCGCGGTCGACTTCAATCTCGTGCTTGCGCGACAGCTGTACCCAGTCCGTCACTCCCTGGGCTCCGGTGACGGCCAGGGGACGAACACCCACCCGCTCGGCGATCACATCCTCGGGACGGATCGGCTCCCGCAGGTCCAGGAGTGCATTGACGTTGTCCAGCACGAACTGGCGGTCTTCCGGCGTAACGCTCACTTCTGGCCGCTCCACCGGGGTGTCCGTGGTGCCGATGCAGGTCTTGGGCCCCATGGGAATCAGAAAGAACAGGCGGCCGTCACTCGCGAAGAACGTGAGGACGCGGCGGCTGTCCGTAACCCGATCCACGATCAGGTGGATTCCCTTCGAGAAGAAGTGGCGGTAGCGGGTGCTGATGCCGAGGTCTCGATTGAGCGCATCGACCCAGGGGCCGCAGGCATTGACCAGTACCCGGGCCCTCATGTTCAGGGACCGCCCGGTTTCCTGATCTCTCAGCTCACAGTGCCAGAGCCCATCCCGGCGCTCCGCCTTCGCGAGGCCCACATAGTTCGCCGCGACGCAGCCCATATCCAGAGCGCGGCGGATGAAACTGAAAACAAAGCGGGCGTCGTTGTCGTAGAGGTAGCAATCCGAATATTCCAGTCCGCCGGCGGCGTTACTGGTGTTGACCTCGGGTTCGAGGGCCTCGATGGCACGGGCCGACAGATAGCGCGGCGCCCGGGTGCGGAAGCGCCCGATAAGCCAGTACAGCACGCTGCCCAGGTAGACGAAGAAGGACCAGAAGCGAAAACCCCGCTGGATCGTCGTGAAGAAACGGATTTCCTTGACCGTGGAGGGATAGGCATCCATGAGCTGGTTGCGGGAACGGCACAGCTTGTTGACCAGCAGGAACTCGCGACTCTCGAGGTATTTGATCCCGCCCCAGGCCAGATTGCTCGAATTGGAGCTGACGCCTCCGGCAAAATCGCCGCGGTCCACCAGCGCCACGCGCACGCCCTTGCCTGCCAGCGCGGCGGCGGAGACCGCGCCGTTGATGCCTCCACCGACGATCAGCACATCAAAGTCCTGACCCTCGAGGTCCCCGATATTCTTGTCTCGCAGCGCCGTGGACACCGCTACCTCCCGTTTTTCTCGCCGCACCAACACCGCGGGACATTCCACCGCAGCTGGACAGAATAGGCCCCAGGCACCACTATAGCGCACTCTCCTGAGCCTTCTCGCCACCTATGCGCTACGAAAACATGGAAGTACATCGCGGACTTCAATACCCCTGGGGGCGTCGCTTCGGCCCGCCCCAGGGTGAGCCGCTGCGCATCGCCGACGGTGTGTACTGGCTGCGTTTTTCCATGCCCATGTCCCTGGACCACATCAATCTCTGGCTGCTGGAGGACGACGACGGCTGGACCGTGGTGGACACCTGCATCGCCACGGACTCTTCCCGGGAACACTGGGAAACGCTGTTTGGCGGTTTCATGCAGGGCAAACCGATCAAGCGCGTCATCTGCACCCACATGCACCCGGATCATGTGGGGCTCGCGGGCTGGCTCTGCGATCGCTTTGACTGCGACCTCTGGATGT
>CAXBBA010000642.1:0-1599 GCA_963973805.1 uncultured Halieaceae bacterium
TTGGGTAAGTAGCGGCTTTTTAGCCACCTTGTCGTAAATTGTAGGAACTGATTGGTCCCTCACGCGACAGATTTGGGGAAAACTTACTATAGAAAATAACTATGTTAAGAAAGATTTATCAGAATATCAGGCTATAAGTCGGGCGAATTTTGCACTTCGGTAGTGCGTGTTTCGCGACTTTTTAGGGCGAAATGGCTCAGGATGGCGCGAGTAGCCTGCTCAAGAGTTCGGTGACTCGCTGATTACAGGGCCGTTTACCCAGTGTGGCACAGGGGTTGCTGCAACCGCCCCATGTTGTTTCGCCACCACTTATTGCTTCTTCTCTTGTTGCTCTCGCCGGGCAGCTTGCTGGCGGAGTCCGCCGGGGAAGCGCCCCGGGTACCGCTCTACGGCGGTTCCGGTGGCGCGCTCGAGATCGATGCGAACGTCGGCGATGAGTCCGTACGGTTTTTGCTGGATACGGGCGCGGCGATGGTCACCATCAGCACCGAGCTTCTGCGGCGCGTTGAGCATCAACGCGGTGTGACCCAGGTACGGGAAGTGGGCGCGCGACTGGCGGATGGGCGCATCCGGCTCATGCCTGTTTACCGTTTGCCCCAGCTCTCCGTATCGGGCTGTGAGCTGGGGACGGTAGAGGCGATCGTTGTACCGGGAAAGGGGCGTAACCTGTTGGGCTTGAATGCGCTGGCCCAGGCCGCACCGCTCACGCTGAATCTCACCCCCTCGCCGAACCTTGTATTGGGTGGCTGCGGGCGGGTGACCGTTGCCCGGAGCGGCGCATCGAGCTTCGCTCCCGCAGCCTTCGTTGCCAGCCCCTTGTACTGAGATCGAAGCCATCGGTGGGGGGCAGGCCAGTCAGGAAAACAGGAACGGCCTGATCTCGTCGAGATTGCGGATCACGATCTGCTGCGCGAGGGGGTTGTCCTGGGGGCGTTGCGCATCCAGGGGCAGCAGCCGCAGCAGGTAGTTCACCAGCGTTGCCCGGGTATCCAGGCACAGCATCCCATCCTCCATGCCATAGTCCCGGGCCACCACTTCCTGCTGCGCCGCGCTCAGCCTGGGGTCGGGAATCACCTCGATGGACACCATGGTGTTCCACTGTTCGTCGTCCCCCGCGCAACGGGGAGAGCTATCCAGCAGCTCGCCTTCACCGCGAAAGCGGCTGAGTACGAAGTCACGATAGTCCTGGTTTTTTTCACACCAGGCACGCACATGCCAGCGAAATCCCGTGTACACGAGGGTGTGGGGCACGATGATGCGTCCTTCGCGATCCGGGTTGTGCAGCGAGACGTAGTCCACCTCCAGGCGCAGTCCCTGGCGCGCCGCCTGGATCATGGGTCGCAGAACCGCGGGGGCGACATCGCGCACGGGCAGCCGGAGCTGTTCCACGCCCGCGGTGGTGAGGGGCAGGGACTCGAACACACCCATGAGTTGCTCATCCCGCGTCATCAGATGCAGGTATTCATCGGCGGTACCGCGGGTAACCCGTGGTACAAATTCCGCCGTGGGCCGGTAGCCTTTCAGGAACTTGTCGTATTCGATGTTGCCGGGGGCGATCTCCCGGGCGTAGAGATTGATGTCCTTGCTGGCCTGTTGACG
>CAXBBA010000643.1:0-1582 GCA_963973805.1 uncultured Halieaceae bacterium
GAGGATGTGCTAGGCCGACCGTTTGATGCCACCCCCTGGTGGGGGTTCTCAGACCAGAGCCGGCAACGTCTGCGCGATGCGATACGGGCCGCCGGACAGGGGCATACATCCCGTTTTGACGTGCTTATCCTCGATCGCAACGGTCGAGTGCGGACCATGGATTTCACCCTGCACCCGGTCTACGACGACAAGGGAAACGTCACCTATATGGTACCTTCCGCGCGCGACATCACGGAGCGCAGGCAGGCTGAGCGGGAGCTGCGGCTGACCCAGTTCGCAGTGGATCACGCGCGGGGCGCGATGTTCCAGATCGATGCCGACGGGCGGGTACGCTATGCCAATCGCGCGGCCTGCGACATGCTCGGGTACGCCCGCGAAGACCTTACAGGACGCTTGCTTTCCGATATCGATCCCACCATGACGGAAGGGGTCTGGCGGGAGCATTTGCACGAGTTGAAGGCGCAGGGCTCGGCACGACTTGAGTCACTCGCCCGCCGCAGCGACGGGGGACTGATCCCCATCGAGGTAACCGCCACTTACATCGAGTACGAAGGTGAGCCCGTCAGCTTCTCCTATGTCGACGATCTCACGGCCCGGAGGAGCGCATCCACTATCTAACCCGATTCGACGGCCTTACCCGGTTGCCGAACCGCACTGCACTCCACGAACGCCTCGAACAGGCCATCGAGTCGGCGCAACTCAGCAACTCGCCTGTGGCACTTCAGATTGTCGGGCTCGACCGCCTGGGGCTGGTCAACGACGCCCTGGGGCACGCGGGCGGAGACGAGGTGCTCCGCGCCATCGCCGAGAGGCTGTCCGCATGCGCGGAAATACCCGCGACCGTGGCCCGTATTGGCGGGGACGAATTTGCGATCATGTACACGACAGATACGCAGCAGGATCTCCATGCCGAGTATTGGACTCAACGCATCCTTGAGTCGGTCTCCGAGCCCTTGCGGATCAACGATCAGGAGATCTGCGTAACCTGCAGCATCGGTTCTGCAGCCTATCCATTCGACGGAGCGGACTCGGGAGAGCTGTTCAAGAATGCCACGTCAGCACTGCGCCGCGCTAAGGGCCGGGGGCGCAACATGCACCTGGCCTATGCCTCGGCGGCGGCCAATCGGGATCCGGAGCGATTGGCCCTGGAGTTGGCGCTGCGCGGCGCGCTGAAGCACGGCGAGTTCAGCGTGTATTACCAACCCCGTATTGACGTGGACAGCGGTGCCCCCGTCGGCGCTGAAGCACTTCTGCGATGGCATCACCCCCACATGGGCATGATCTCACCGGCGCGGTTCATCCCTGTTGCGGAGGAGACAGGCCTGATTGAATCAATCGGGGAATGGGTACTACGTGCGGCGTGCGAGCAGAACCGGCTCTGGCGTGAAAGTGGCCTGATGCCCGGACGCATCGGCGTGAACCTCTCTGCCCGACAGTTCCGCCACGCAGACCTCGCGCTGCGGGTGGTACAACTGCTCAAGGAGACCGGACTTGACCCGCAACACCTGGAACTCGAGCTGACCGAAAGCATGCTCATGGAGGATGTCGATACGGCGGTCGCAACGATGACGTGCCTCAAGGA
>CAXBBA010000644.1:0-1574 GCA_963973805.1 uncultured Halieaceae bacterium
GGTTTCGACAACCGGCAAAGCGGTAATGGAACCGCCTCCGGCTTCTGGAGTGAACTGTCCTGCCCGCTCAAGCAAACGGGCATGTACGTAGAATATATCCCCGGGGAAAGCCTCGCGCCCCGGCGGGCGCCGCAGTAGCAGCGACAACTCACGATAGGAGCGCGCGTGGTGAGTCAGGTCGTCGAAAACCACCAGCACGTCACGCCCCTGGTCCGCAAAGTATTCGGCCATAGTCATCGCGGCATAGGGCGCAACATAGGCTAACCCTGGGGCATCCTCATCACCGGCTGCAACCACGACGGTGTTTGCGAGCTGGCCACTTTTGCGCAGGGTTTCGATAACACGGGCAACCGCGTCTCCGCGCTGGCCGATGGCGCAATAAATACTCACGACATCGGAGCGGGCCTGGTTAAGAATCGTATCGATCGCAATGGACGTTTTCCCTGTCTGGCGGTCCCCAATGATGAGCTCCCGCTGCCCCAATCCGATAGGGACCGCGCCATCGATGACCTTGATGCCGGTGGCCAGGGGCCGGTTGACCGGCGCCCGGCTGAGTATACCCGGTGCGCTGGCCTCCACCGGCCGCTCAGCGGTCGACGCGACACTCCCGTTGCCGTCCCGCGGGCCCCCGGTGGCATCGAGAATGCGGCCAAGCAGGCCATTGCCGACCGGCACACTGAATACCTTGTGGGTTCGCCAGACATCCTCCCCAGCCGTTATCCGATCGGACGGTCCCAGCAGAATCACGCCCAGCCGGTCCGGTTCCAGATCCAGCACCACGCCGCGCACACCTGAAGCGAACACCAGCAGCTCGTCCGCCAGGGCCCGGGCCAGGCCAGCGACAACTGCAATACCATCACCAACTTCGGCCACGGTTCCTACTTCGGTCAGTGCCGGGGATGGCGCCGGAACGTCCAGCAAGGCATCCAGAAAGTCTTCGGCCGGGGTCAACGCGGGTCTCTCAGCCATGGTTCTGCACCCAGCCCGTGCCACCCGACGCCAATCGCTCAGAGAGCATCCCCGTCAGCTCGTCGGTGTAACTGTCGACTGTCCAGGCCATCTGGACACTGCCAATCCGCAGGATCATCCCCGGAGCCTGACGCGGATCCACCGAAAACTTCAGATCAAGGCCCGGGGCCATGCCGGCCAATGCGTCCCGAATGGTTTCCTGAGTGCTGTCCGGGAGCGATTTGTGAGTGGTCGCGACAGCCTGTTCCGCGTTGGCACCTGCGGAGACCAGTTCGTGGGCCAGGGGCTTCAGCTTGCTGATGACATGCAGGCCAATCCGTTCTTCCAGGTCTTCATCCGCCAGATCGTGCAGGGCCCGACGCACAAGCTGATAGAGCGTTTCGGCGCTGGCACAGTGCAGCTCACTGATAAACCGGTCCCGCTCGGCCTCCAGATGGGCCTGCCACTCCTGCTTTTCCCGTTCAAGGCTCTCCCTTGTGGCTGCAAGCAGGGCGTCTTTCTCCTTTTCTGCCTGCTCGCGAATCCTCTCGGCCTGCTCGGAGTTGTCGACCAACAATGCCTGTTTCTGTTGGACAAAGGCAGCCTCTGCTGCGGCCGCTTTTTTT
>CAXBBA010000645.1:0-1573 GCA_963973805.1 uncultured Halieaceae bacterium
CGGTGAAGCGGGTATGCTCGGGTACGTCAAAGGCGTGCAGCGCCAGGAGATCCGTCAGGGTATCGCCTGCGTGAAGCACCAGAACATGGCGGGCTCGGACATGGGCGATGATCACAAGGAATATTTCGCCGGTGATGCAGCCCTCAAGGCTGGTGGTAAAGACAACACCATGAATCAGTTCGGCTGATCCCTGAGCGTTAGTCCCGGTTCATGCTGAACCGCTCTGGAGCCCGGCCTGGTTTAGGTCGGGCTTTTTCGTGTGGGAACCGTGCTCCGGAGCGTCCCGCGCATGGTGCCCCAAATGAGAGTCGGGCTTCACTAATTCCGGGATGACTTGTGAGTCGGAGGCGGGAAGCATCAATGTTGCGCAGGCGGTACCATCGGTACTCTGGATTTCTGAGCCATGAGGAGTTGTTCGCTTATGTTGCTACGAGTTTCGCTTGCCTGTGTTCTGATGCTCGGTAGCGCCGCGCTGCGCGCTGAACCCCTTACCTTTGTCGACGAACTGCGCGACGGAGATCTGTCTCTCAGCGCCCTCGGTACGCTGTTGGCCCTCGACGCCAGGCCGGGTCTCAAGGGCGGTTACGGGTTGTGCATGGCAGCGGGCGAGAAGCTCTGTGATGCGAAGGGCTCCGTGGGCTACGGTTTGTGCAAAATCGCCGGCGAGCCGCTGTGCAAGGTGGACGGGTCCCTCGGCTATGGGTTGTGCAAGCTCGCCGGGGAATTCAATTGCAAAGCGAAGGCGAGCGTTGGCCACGGCCTCTGTCGCCTGTCCGGCGGGAAGAACTGTCGGCCCTGATGCGCCGCCCGTGTCTCGGGGTTAGAGCCGTTGGGGCAGGAACATATGGCGTAGCCCCGGGGAGCCGGGCAGCGGGTGCAAGGGACCGAAGGGCGAGCGTGTCCCGGGACCCCGGGCTATAGTGAGTGTTGGAGAAAATGAGAGGAAGGCAAGGTGCGCTGGGATGATATTGGGCAACAGGTGTGCTCCGTGGCACGGTCCCTTTCCGTGGTGGGAGAGCGGTGGACGCTGCTCATCCTGAGGGATGCATTCCTGGGGACCCGGCGTTTCGAAGAGTTCCAGACGCGCCTGGGCATTACCCGGCACCGCCTGTCCGAGCGCCTGGGCAAGCTCGTGGAGCACGACGTGCTCACACGGGTGCAGTACAGCGAGCGGCCCAAACGCTATGAGTATCGCCTGACGCGCAAGGGCCTGGCACTGTACCCGGTGCTCATGACCCTGGGGCGCTGGGGTGACGAGTGGATGGATCGGGGCGAGGGTGCGCCGGTGGAGTACTTTCACCAGCGCTGCGGCCAGAAGACGCGCCCCGTGCTTACCTGTAGCGCCTGCGGTGAGGACCTCCGTCCCCAGCATGTCACACCGATGGTGGGTCCGGCGCTGGCGCGGCACAACCGCAGCGTACGCGAGGGTGAAACGTCCCTGCCGATGTTTCCCCTCCTCGATGATGAAGCGGAATCCCGGCCGCCGGCCGCGGAGTGAATTGAACTGGAGAATTTCGGCGATGCCACGGCATCGCATTGGCGCAGTAGATAAGGAGAACAGGCATGGCAAACG
>CAXBBA010000646.1:0-1572 GCA_963973805.1 uncultured Halieaceae bacterium
CCGAGGGCGCGGGTGGCGCTTACCTGGGTATCGAGAATGGCGGCATTCGCCATTTACCTGCGCCGATGTTCGATTCGCTGCGTTTCAATCCGGACAGGCTCGCCCTGGCGGACCAGTTTCTGGGCCAACGCACCGTGTGGCACCTGCTCCTGGACAGTCACGACACGCTCTGGGCCACCACCAATAATGGCGTGTACGTGTTTGACCTGCCGCGGGAACGCCTGGTGTCTCACCTGACCTATCGCGACGGGCTTCCCTCCAACGAGTTTGAATTCGGCACCAGCGCCTTTCTCAAAACCGGGAACGACGAGAAGATCTTTCTGTCCAGCCAGGGCCCCGTCGCTTTTGATACACCGGTACAGCCCCAGGAAAAGCTCGTCGGCCTGACCTGGGCCTCCCTTACCGTGGACGGTGAATCCATCGCCACCAAGCTGGAGCAGACGGGCCAGGGCACCTACCGGATCGTACTGCCCTATGCGGCGGTGCATAACTCCGTACTCCGCCTCGAGTATGGTTTCGACGACCACATCAAGGCCCTGGACGCGAGCTACGTCATTCGCAACGACGCCGACGGCCCGTGGCTGGAGATGGGCCAACCCGCGCTGACCGTCACCGGTGCGCAGAGCTGGGACCCCCTGCATATCGATTTCGCCATGCTCAGCACCAGTGAACAGCTGATCTCCGAGCCCCTGCACGTCGATGTGATTCTCACACCGCCCTGGTACATGCTCTGGCGCATCGATATGCGCGTTGCCGCGCCAATCCTCCTGGCAGTGGGACTGCTGGTACTGACGCTGCAATACCGCGCGCGCCGGGACCGCCTCGCCGCCCTCCACGAGGCGGAGCAGCGACGCGAGATCATGGAAGCGGAGATGCGAGGTCGCCTCAGCGAAAAGGAAATCCTCCTGCGCGAAATTCACCATCGCGTTGGCAACATTCTGAGCAACTTCGCGGCAAACGTCCGCGGCATGCAGCGCAGTGCCCGCAGCCCCGAGACGCGCGATACGCTGGAGCACCTGAACGCGCGCATCAAGGTCCAGTCGGCAGTGCACATGCTGCTTCAGCGCTCCGACAGCACCGACATCAACGTCGCCAACATGATCCGCCAGGTGGTTGCGGGCTCCCGGGACTTCATGGGTGATCGGGACCCCCGGCCCATTCCGCTGCAGCTGGACGACGTGTACATGACCTACTCCAAGGCGCAGTACCTGGGGCTCATCGTCAACGAACTGGTGACCAACAGCTACAAGTACGCTACGGGATCACCGGGGGATGCGCTGGCCACTGTCTGTCTGTGCCATCAGGAAGATGGGACCGCGCTGTTCGAGTATCGGGACTACGGCCCCGGACCCCGCCAGGAGGACATCGACCAGGCCATGGCCCGCCATCGCAAACGGGAAGGAGGCTTACAGCAGGTGGTCTCGCTCGTGCGGGAACTCAAGGGCGAACCGGTGATCGAGGGGCACGGGGGGATGCAACTGTCGTTCTATCTCTCTGCCCAGCTACTGCACAGCGCGCCAACGCGGGACGAGACCGCGCCGGAAGCCTAGGAGGGAATACCCCGCCGGAAGT
>CAXBBA010000647.1:0-1566 GCA_963973805.1 uncultured Halieaceae bacterium
AGCCCACACTGCGGGAAATGGGTGACCAGGAAAGCTGCGACTACTGGCGCTACTGTGCCTTCAGCGGCCAGCTCTGCAGCTGCTGCGGCGGCAGCATGACCCAGTGTCCCCCGGGGTCCGAAACCGCCAGCGTCGCCTGGGTGGGCACCTGCCACAATCCCCTGGATGGTCAGGACTACCTGATTTCCTATAACGACTGCTGCGGCAAGTCGTCCTGCGGGCGTTGTGGATGTCACCGCTCCGAAGGCGACCGCCCCGTGTACTTCCCGTCCAAGTCCAACAGTATTCTGTGGTGCTTCGGCTCCAACAGTCACGCCTACCACTGCACCCTCGCCCGGGTGGTGGGAAAAGCCGATGCCTCCAGCGGCGGCTGAGCAGGCCCAGGCGCCCTGCACCGCTCCGGGGCCCCGCGGCACCTGCCCCGGAGCAGGCAAGAGACGAGTCGCCGGGATCGCCGCACTGCTTCCCCTGCTCGCCATCCTCGCCCCTGACGCCGTCACCAGCCCCCGCAGCGACTACCTGCTTCACTGCGGCGGATGCCATCTGGAGCACGGCGGCGGCAGTCCGCCGGAAGTGCCGGATCTGCGCCGGGACCTGGACTGGCTCGCCACCTCGGTCGAGGGCCGCTCCTACCTCACCCGGGTCCCCGGCGCCTCCCAGGTACCCATTTCGGATGCGCGCCTCGCCGAGGTATTCAACTGGATATTCGAGCACTTCTACGCAGCGGACGCAGACGTCCGCCCCTTCACCGCAGAGGAAGTTAGCCGCACCCGCCAGCTGCCCCTGTACGACCCCCTGAAGGCGCGGGCGGAACTCACGGTGGAGCACTTCCTGGCGAGGTGATGCCCGGAGCAGTGTGGCAGCGTACACTTCGTCAAACTGACCCGGGCATGGCAGCTGATGAACTCCGACCCCAGCACGTTCAAAAAAACCTTCGTTCAGGAGCAGGATCTGCTCGAAGACAGCTATCGCCTGGCAGTGAAGGTGTACGAGGACGGCTTTCGGCCGGATTTCATCGTGGGCATCTGGCGCGGCGGCTCCACGGTCGGCATCTACGTGCAGGAATGCCTGCAGTACCTCGGCGTGGAAACGGACCACGTTGCCATCCGCACTTCGTACCGGGGCATGGAGTCCTACCTCACCGAGGTCGATAAGCCGGAGGGTATTCGTGTTCACGGGCTGGAGTACCTGTATGAGGCCATGAACCGGGACGACCGCCTGCTGATCGTCGATGATGTGTACAGCTCCGGCCAGAATATCCAGGCGGTGATCCAGCGTCTCGAAGCCAAAACCAAGCGCAATATGCCCCACGATGTGCGCGTTGCGGTCCCGTTCTACAAGCCGGCAAAGAATCGCACGTCGCGGGTGCCCGACTACTATCTGCACGAGACCGACGACTGGCTGGTGCTGCCCTATGAGCTCACGGGGCTCACTCCCGAGGAGATCGCGGAGCACAAGCCCTGGGTGGTGCCTATGCTCGACGGCGTTTCCTAGCGGGTCGAGGGCACAACCCTGGGGACTTCGGAATCGGGCGAGGCAGACGGTATTACTTTGGGCTGCTCGCGC
>CAXBBA010000648.1:0-1560 GCA_963973805.1 uncultured Halieaceae bacterium
CCTGGGAAGGCTTGAAACGGCGGCGTAGTGAGTTGCTCATGCTAAGGTTGGTCCCCGGGCCGCGCGGCACAGCGGCAGTCAGAATCTCGCATTATAAAGGAGCGTCAATCCCTTGGAACCGGCCCTGTATATCGTGGCGACGCCCATCGGTAATCTGGCAGATATCAGCGCGCGGGCCCGCATCGTCCTGAGTGAGGCGAGTGTGATCGCCGCCGAGGATACGCGCCGCACCGGCCAACTGCTCGGTCACGAGGGCATCAGTACATCCATGGTCGCCTATCACGAGCACAGTCCGCCATCGGTCGCGGCCTCCATTGTCGGACGCATCGCGGCGGGCGAGGCGGTGGCGCTGGTCTGTGACGCGGGCACGCCCACGATTTCGGACCCGGGCTATCGCCTGGTGCGGGAGGTGCAGGATCAGGGGCTGGCCGTGGTGCCGATCCCGGGACCCTGTGCGGCGATCACCGCGCTGTCGGCGGCGGGGTTGCCCAGCGACCGCTTCTCCTTTGAGGGATTTCTGCCCAATAAGGCCGAGGCGCGCCGTCGGCGCCTGGAGTCCCTGGCTACGGCACCGGCAACGCTTATCTTCTACGAAGCTCCCCATCGCCTGGTGGCGTGCATAGAGGACCTCGTGCAGGTCATGGGGCCGGATCGCGAGGGGGCGATAGCCCGGGAGCTCACCAAGCGCTTCGAGACGGTGCGCCGGGGAGGCCTGGCCGAACTGGCGGCGTGGGTGGCCGCGGACACGAACCAGTCCCGCGGTGAGCTGGTGGTGATGGTGGCCCCCGCCCCGGGCGGGCCGGGGGTGACCCTCGACGCGGAACTGGCGACGCTCCTGCGGGGCATGGCGGAGCACATGCCCCCGCGCAAGGCGGCCAAGCTGCTCGCGGCGTACACGGGGATCGCGTCCCGGGACCTCTATGAGTACCTCTCCGGAGCGGAATAGCTTGCGTCGCACCCTTACCGTGGCTACCCTGCTCGCGGAGTCGGCCAGGCGATCGCTGGTTCGGGGCTGGTCCCCGAAACGGAGGAAAGTCCGGGCTCCAAAGGGCAGGGTGCCAGGTAACGCCTGGGGGGTGTGAGCCCACGGAAAGTGCAGCAGAAAGGAAACCGCCGGTCCGCCGGTAAGGGTGAAAAGGTGCGGTAAGAGCGCACCGCGTGGCTGGCAACAGGCACGGCGATGGTAAACCCCACCTGGAGCAAGACCAAATAGGAATCCGTCAGCTGTGGCCCGCAGTGGATTCGGGTAGGTCGCTAGAGGCCGGCGGTGACGCCGGTCCCAGATGAATGATCGTCCAAGACAGAACCCGGCTTATCGGCCGACTCCAACTTTTTCTTTGGCACCGCCTTCGCGGGTGTCCTGACGCACGGGGGGAGCACCTCCCGTGCCCATCAGCGGGGCCGCGTATGGCGTGATTCCCGGCCCCCGGGCGTTTCTTGTTCCGGGCTCCTTGAGCACCTACCGATTTTTTATACAGATTTCTCCTAAAGGGGCTTCGATCAATAAAATTTCGCGATTTAACTTAAAGTGAATGCTTAAGTACGGCCCTTATGGGCCTG
>CAXBBA010000649.1:0-1557 GCA_963973805.1 uncultured Halieaceae bacterium
CATTCGCTCCAGCACCTGTAGCACCTGCCCCACCTGCACCCGCTGCGCCGCCGCTTCGCGCAAGCTTCGCCGCAGGTAGAGGGCGAGGAACAGCAGGGGAAGGAGCAGCGCCGTGATCCAGGGGAACAACGCCCAGGTGCCACCGTCGAGCCAGCGCTCCATGGCGAGGCTCGCGCAGAAGTACCAGGCGAACAGCAGCAACTGCGCCGCGAGGGAGCTGGCCCACAGCGCGGGCAGGTGCCGCGGCAGCTGCTGCTGTACGCGGCGCAGGACCGCCTCGCCATCCGGGGCCTGGTCAGCCCCCTCGGGGGGTTCGCCGACGGTGCTCAGGGATTCTGCGCGTCGTCGGAGGAGGCGTCCAGGTCAGCGGTGGCTTCAAGCCACAGCGCATTGATGATGCCGAAGCTGCACGCCAGGAGCACGCCGAGGATCCAGGTGAAGTACCACATAGCAATCTCCTTAGTAGACAGCGCGACTGTCGCCGCTTTGCACATCGCTTTCACTGAGGCGTCCCCACATGACGTAGAAGCTCCAGGATGTATAGGCGATGATCAGGGGGACGAAGAACGCGGCCACCCAGAACATGATTTCGAGAGTGTAGTGGCTGCTCGAGGCGTCCCACAGCGTCAGTGACATGCTCGGGTTCGCCGAGTTGGGCATCATGAAGGGGAACATGGAGAAGCCCGCCGTCAGGATCACCGCGGCGATGGTCGCGCTGCTGCCCACAAAGGCCCAGCCGCTGGACCTGCGCAGGGCCATGGAGGCGGCGAACAGCGGTGCGACGATACCTAGCACCGGTGCCAGCATCATCCAGGGGTAGCGGCCGTAATTGGCCAGCCAGGCGTTTTCTTCCCGCGCGACTATCTTCAGCAGCGGATTGGAGGGAGCGTCACCCACCACCGCACTGGTGATCACATAGCCGTCGATGCCCAGGGCGAGCCAGACACCGGCGATGGCAAAGAGCGCCGCGGTGGCCGCCCCCAGAATCACCGACACGTTCCGTGCCCGGGACTGGAGCTCTCCGTCGGTTTTCAGCTGCAGCCAGACGGAACCGTGGAGCAGCAGCATGGCGACGCTCACAAGGCCTGCGAGGATCGCAAAGGGATTCAGCAGGCCCCAGAAGGTGCCCGCGTAGGTGACCTTGAGCGTGTCGTCGAACACAAAGGGCACACCCTGGAGCATGTTGCCGAAGGCCACACCGAAGATCAGTGCGGGGATGAAGCCACCGGCAAAGAGCAGCCAGTCCCAGGTTTGCCGCCACCGGGGATTGTCCAGCTTGCTGCGGTAGTCAAAGCCCAGGGGGCGCATCCACAGGGCGACCAGCGTGAGTCCCAGGGCGAGGTACAGGCCCGAGAACGCCGTGGCGTAGATGATGGGGAAGGCCGCAAAAATCGCGCCCCCCGCGGTGATGAACCAGACCTGATTGCCATCCCAGTGCGGGCCGACGGTGTTGATCATGACGCGGCGCTGGTCGTCGGTTTTGCCCACGAGCGTGAGCAGGGCGCCGACGCCCAGATCGAAACCATCGGTGACGGCAAAGCCGATGAGGAGCACGCC
>CAXBBA010000650.1:0-1555 GCA_963973805.1 uncultured Halieaceae bacterium
GAAGGCGGCACCCTGGGAGGCGGCACCATTCGCACCTTCCATGACCATCGCATTGCCATGGCCTTTGCCGTCGCCGCGCTTCGCGCCGAGGGGGAAATCCGCGTACTGGACTGCGATCACGTAGCGACGTCGTTCCCCGGTTTTGACTCCCTGGCGCGGGGCCTGGGCCTGCCCGTCACCGTCCGGGATGACGAGGGGTGAGCGTGCACATCATCACCGTCGATGGGCGCGGGGGCGCGGGGAAGGGCACCCTGAGCTACGGTCTGGCGCGCAGTCTGGGCTGGCATATGCTGGACAGCGGCGCCCTCTATCGCGTTACCGCCTTTGCCGCGCTGGAGCGCGATCTGGATCTGGCCGATGAGGCCGCCATCGCCGCGGTGGCGCGGGACCTGGACGTGGAGTTTCGACCCGCCGCCGAAGGCCTCTCCCGCGTGGAGCTCGCCGGCCGCGATATCAGCAGCGGGATACGCACGGAATCCTGCGGTGCCGCCGCGTCTGTAGTCGCGGCAATCACCTCGGTTCGCCATGCGCTGCTGGAGCGCCAGCGGCGCATGGCGCAGCCTCCGGGGCTGGTGGCCGACGGTCGGGATATGGGCACCGTGGTGTTCCCCCAGGCGCCCCTGAAAATCTACCTCACGGCCAGCGCCCGGGCCCGCGCGGAGCGTCGCCAGCAGCAGTTGCTGGCCGAGGGCGAAAGTGTTACCCTCGCGCGCCTTCTCGAGACCATCGAGGAGCGGGACGCACGCGACCGAAGCCGCGCAGAGTCCCCGCTGGTGCCCGCTGACGACGCCATGGTGATCGACAGCACGGGCGTTTCGGCGGAAGCAGTACTGGATACAGTGCTGCGCGAAGCACGACAGAGACAGTTGGCCTGAGCCGCTGGTCTTTATGGTCCGGAGCCGACGCCCCCACCGGGGAGCGGTTCCGATGAACCCGTCGCCCGTTTCTCCGCTGACCTCCTTAACTCTCCTGAGGGAACTGCCGTCTGTGCCGTTCGCGGTGCCGTCGGAAATTTTGCCGTGGGTGGGGCGCTGAAGGTCCAGTCCTGTTCCACCGCCGGCTTTGATGAACGAGACCCGCTTTGGCTGGAGAAGCGGCAGGTGCGCTGCACCATTATTAACCAGACAGGTATTTTGCCAATGAGCGAATCTTTCGCTGATCTTTTTGAAGAGAGCCTCAAGACCGTTGACATGCAGCCCGGCGCGATTGTCACGGTCGTAGTGATCGACATCGACAACGAGTGGGTTACGGTCCACGCGGGGCTCAAGTCCGAGGGTGTGATTCCCCGGGCACAGTTTACCGACGCCGCAGGGGAATGCAGCCTCAACATCGGCGACGAAGTCCAGGTCGCGCTGGAGACAGTGGAAGACGGTTTCGGTGAAACCAAGCTGTCCCGCGAGAAAGCCAAGCGCGCTGAAGCCTGGAAGGATCTCGAAGCCGCCTTTGCTGCTGAAGAAGTGGTCAAGGGCGTCATCAATGGCAAGGTCAAAGGTGGCTTTACCGTTGATATCAACACGATCCGTGCCTTCCTGCCCGGCTCCCTCGTGGATGTCCG
>CAXBBA010000651.1:0-1542 GCA_963973805.1 uncultured Halieaceae bacterium
CAACCCACAAGGGGTTGGTGGAGCGTCACGACGAGTTGCACCGGGAGTTTGACGAGCGGGGTCAGGCGCTGCAGGAGCTCTACAGCGAACGGGACCAGCTGGCGGACGATCTGTCCAGCCTGCGCGCGGATCACGCGGCCCTGCAGGATAAGGCCGACTACCTGTTCTTCTCATTGACGGAGTCCTATCGCTCCCTGTTGACCTTCGAGCTATCGACCATGGCGGGCGTCCTGCGCCAGGTGCGTCGCGCCTATCGTCTGCTCACGGGCCAGCGAGGCCGCAACAGCGCCTACGAGGACCTGCTGGAGCGCGCCCACGAGCACTTCGCCGAGTTTGAGCTGGAGCTGCCGCAGCGGCGCCCGGGCAAGCTCAGTATGGCGAAGGATGTGATCCGCTATGTATGGCGCAATCCCGCCGGCTCGGCGCGCAGCTTCAGCTGGTCCCGCTTGCGCCGCGCCACCTCTGTATTCCTGCGTAGCTCCCCCGGCGATCTGGCGGTGTGGGTGGACGCCCGTTTTCCCGATGATGAGAGCAGTGCTGCGGTCTTCGATCCCGACGCTCTGGACCCGGCCCTGGATACGCTGGAACTGGAATTTTCTGCGGTATCCAAGCCTCTCGTCAGCATCGTGATTCCGGTGTACAACGACTATCGCATGACCGCCAGCTGTCTGGCGTCGGTGCACCGGCACACGCCGGACATCGCCTACGAAGTGATTATCGGCGACGATTGCTCCACCGATCTCACAACCACAATCACAGAGCGCATGCACGGTGTGCAGGTATCCCGTACTCCCGAGAATCTACGCTTCCTGCGCAACTGCAATCTCGCCGCTACCCGGGCCCGGGGCGAGTTCATCGTCTTCCTGAACAATGACACCCATGTCACCGAAGGCTGGCTGGAACAGCTGCTGGCACCCTTTGCCGATGCGCGGGTGGGGATCGCAGGACCCAAGCTGCTGTTTGGCGATGGCCGCCTGCAGGAGGCGGGGGGCATCATCTGGCGCGATGCGTCGGGATGGAACTTCGGTCGCGCCGATGATCCGGACAAGCCCGCCTACAATTATCGCCACGACGTCGATTACGTGTCCGGTGCCTGCCTGGCGATCCGCCACGACCTGTGGAGCGAACTCGGTGGCTTTGACGAGGCCTTTGCGCCGGCGTACTACGAAGACGCCGACATCTGCTTCGCCGCCCGGGCCGCCGGCTATCGCGTCGTCTACGAGCCCCGCAGCGTTATTTACCACTTCGAAGGGGTCAGCAATGGTACGGACCTGAGCACCGGCGTGAAGCAGTACCAAGTGGTGAATCAGGAGACCTTCCGCAGCAAGTGGGCAGCGGAGCTGGACCGGGCACATTTTCCCAACGCCGAACACGTGATTCATGCCCGGGATCGCTCCGCGGACCGGCGCTGCGTGCTGGTCATCGATCACTACGTGCCCCACCACGACCGCGACGCGGGGGGGCGGTCCACCTACATGTACCTCCGGCTGCTCGTGGCGATGGGGTATCGCGTGCAGTTCATGGGCGCCAATTTCTTTCCCC
>CAXBBA010000652.1:0-1522 GCA_963973805.1 uncultured Halieaceae bacterium
CCCATCACCCACACGGGCTCGTCAAAGTGAGCCTCCATGCCCTTGAGCATGTCATCGACAAACAGCTGCCAGTGCAGGCGCTCCGGAGGCTGGCGCCCCGCCCACAGAGGACGATGCTCCAGGGCGCCAATGGTGAATCGCTGTTCCAGGGCCCGAAAGAGGGACCGATAGCTACCGGGTGGATAGCCGTTGGCGTGGGCAAACAACAGGGGCTCCCCCTCCCCGCCAAAGGTTTCGTAAACCGCCTCTTTCACAATCCCTCCCAAAGCAGCAAAACGCGGGCAACAGGCATTTCGCCGCGAACAGGCCGTAGCAATGTTGGTGTAAACAGGAAACCCTCCGGCCCCGAAGGGGACAGGAGGCACAATGGCCGGCACTCAGCGCACCGGCAGCATGATTTTACGCGTTTTGCGCGGTGGACGTCAGATGGCTCAGTCCGGTGTAAGGCAGACGTAGAGCATGGTCACAACAGACGCCGTGGCGTACATGAAGGCGCCCTCCATGGAAGTGCTGCCGGCGCCGGTTTGCCACATCTGGAAAAATGCGCCCCCGAAGGTCATGAACAATCCGAACCACAGCAACAACGCCAGTCCTGCGGCGATAACGCCCGCCCGCTTCGCCTCGGCGAACAGCTCCGCCGGCGCGCTGCGCTGGCGGTAGAGGTCCCAGCCCCCCTTGATCCCGAAGAAGGCGATGGCAAACTCCCCCAGCAGCACCACCATCAGCATGGCCCAGGCGAACGCATCGGACCCCGACTTGAAAAACAGGGACGCCGGATAGACCTGGTGATCCGCCCCGCTCATCACGTAAACCAGTGCGGCTTTCGCAGCGGACAGGTTGGCGACGTTCTGCAGCGCGTAGAACAGCGCGTGCAAGCCGATGAACAACACAAGCACCGATTTCAGTAGTCTCAGCATGGGGTCCGCCTCTTTATGTGCGGCGGGCTCGCGGCCCGCCTTGTCAGGGAATCGCTCTCTTTGTGTAGCACATCAACGGCCAGACAGGTATCAGAAATGCCAGCTTAGCTGCGCAAAGAGGTACTCACTGTTGCCCGGAGCTGCGGGGTTCAGCAGGGCATTGGGATTGGCACCACCGAAATACGCCCCCTTGTCCAGCAGCGCCGCACCCAGTTCAGCGTCCCAGGAGTGCGCCGCGGGGCGCCAGCGCCAGCGCAGTTCCCACTGGCGACCCAGGTCCCTGCCCGACTGCCCCGATGCATCGACCCGCGCTGCACTCGGCGCCAGATCCCGTGCACTGTCCAGGGAGAGCTGGCGCAGGGTCAGCAACAGACTGTGGTCAGCCCGGGGTTGCCAGCGCAGACCCAGTGCGGGAGAACGGAGATTGCTGCGAATCCCGGCCCCGAATATGCCGCTGGGGCCAAGCTCGAAAGCGCGGGCACCATACAGGCGATCAAAACGCTCATTGCGACCGTCATCGGGATTCCGGTCTCCGCTGGCGCCATCCCAGGCGACGCGCAGTTGCAGCCCCTCGCGCAGCTCCCAGGCCTCATGTCCGTGGAGGG
>CAXBBA010000653.1:0-1516 GCA_963973805.1 uncultured Halieaceae bacterium
GTCGCACTGAGATCCGCCTCATCATCGATCGCCGCACGAACCTGTGCAGCGAAGTCCAGCCCCCCCAGGGGAGTTTCTCCGTGCATCACCGTGCGCGTCACCTGCAGGCGATACCAGTGTTCTCGCGTCTGCCGCGGGTCCTGGCGCAAGAGACGGCGCAGTTCAAGGTCCTGCGCTTCGTCGTCCATGAGCGCTGAAAGGGCTTCCACGTCGACATCGCCCTTGGCTACCGCGTTGGCCACCGCGTTGGCTACCGCGTCCGGCGCACCGGGACCACTCTTCACGCTTTTCAGCTCAGGCATTGTTTCTTCCCTCCATTTGCTCCCGCACCCGCTCATCAATCGCTTCGCGGGCCCGGAAAATGCGAGATCGCACCGTACCGACAGGACATTCCATCACTTCGGCGATCTCTTCATAGCTAAGACCATCAAACTCACGCAAAGTTACCGCAGTGCGCAAATCATCCGGAAGGGCCCCCAGGGCCTTGTCCACCGTGGCACGCAGCTCTTCACCGTAAAGGTGGTTTTCCGGCGTCTCCCGGTCCCGCAGGGCCTCGGCGGCATCCATGTACTGCGCGTCCTCCAGGTCCACATCGGATCCCGGGGGGCGTCGCGAGCGAGCCACCAGGTGGTTCTTGGCCGTATTGATCGCAATACGATACAACCAGGTGTAGAACGCACTCTCCCCGCGGAAATTCGGCAGAGCCCGGAAAGCCTTGATGAACGCCTCCTGGGCCACATCCTGGACCTCGTGGGAGTCGTGCACATAGCGACTGATGAGGCTCATGATCTTCTGCTGGTATTTGATCACCAGCAGGTCAAAGGCCCCCCTGTCACCCTTCTGTACCCGGCTGACCAGCTGCTTGTCTGTGACCGAATCGGTCAAACGTCGTACTCCTCCATGATGCACGGCGTCAGCGACCGAACGGCGCCTTACCTGATGCTCATTGACCGCCATTCTTCGCGGGAGTTCCCTGGAACATTTTCCCATCGGTGCGATGGTGCAGGAAAGCCCGCTGTACCCGCTGCGGCGCAAAACAGGCATCATACCTCCTCAGCAGGAAGCAGCATCAGGATTTCATGAGCAGCCATTATCGACACGACGTGGTGATAGTCGGACGCGGCGCAGCGGGCATGGCCCTGGCGCTGCGCCTGCCCCCGGACATGCGCATCGCGGTTATTTCCAAGGGCGATGTCACCCAAAGCTCCACCTACTGGGCCCAGGGCGGCATGGCGGCCGTACTCCACGCCCGCGACAGCGTGGAAGCGCACGTGGAAGACACGCTGCGGGCCTGTGCCACCGGGACGCGGTGGAGCTGGCGGTGTCCCACAGCCGGGAGACCGTCGACTGGCTTGCGTCCCTCGGCGTGGACTTCGACCTGCGCGACGACATCGACCCCAAGCAGTCACCGGAGTATCACCTCGCCCAGGAGGGTGGCCACAGTCATCGCCGCATCGTCCACGCTGCCGATCGCACCGGCGGCGCCATCGGCGAGGTGCTCGAGGCCCGCGCCCGC
>CAXBBA010000654.1:0-1509 GCA_963973805.1 uncultured Halieaceae bacterium
CCAACGCCACTACCACCTGCGGTTGCGGTGCGTCCTTCGCCGTTTAGGCCTCGATGCCGCGCAACTGACCGTACACTCCACCCAGTACCCGTTCTCCCCGGGCGCCCGTGACCGTCGGCGCGTTGCCGCTCAATCCATCCACCGTGCGCTGGGCCAGCCAGGCAAAGGCGCAGGCTTCGACCCACTCGCAGTCCAGACCCAGTTCGTCCGTGGTGGACAGGTACACGCTGCGGGCGTGCAGGCGCTGGTGCAGGCGACGCATGAGGTCCGTGTTCCGGGCGCCGCCACCGCAGACATACACCTCGGAGGGTGAGTCTTCGGTGCGCAGGCTGGTGTCGATCCCCGCGGCGGTCAGCTCCACCAGCGTAGCCTGCACCGCGCCCGGATCCTCATCGCCCTTCAGGTGCTGCTCCAGCCAGGCCAGATTGAATAGCTCGGGTCCCGTGCTGCGGGGGCCGGTCCGGGTGAAATAGGGTTCTGCGAGGAGGCGCTCCCGGAGCACGGGTAACTCTGTATGTTCCGCGGACCACGCGCCGTGGGCGTCGTAGCTCAGCCCCAGATGCCGCTGAACCCAGGCGTCCAGGAGCGTGTTCCCGGGACCGCAGTCGAAGCCCGCGACCACCTGTTTGCCCGACAGCAACGTGGCATTGGCGATGCCGCCGATGTTCACGATGGCCCGGCGTTTTCCGGCGCTGCCGGCGGCCATGTCGCGGCGCCGGAAATCGGCCACGGTGGGGATTCCCGTGCGTTCGGCGATCACCGAGGGGTCACCGATCTGCACGGTGTAGGGCGTTGGCCCCGCGGGATGATGGCGTACGGTTTGCCCGTGGCTGCCCAGGGCGCTCACGGAGTCCGCAGAACAGTCGGCTTTCTCCAGCAGTCCCTGCACCGCATCGCCAAAGGCAATGGCGACCTGGTGATCCAGGGTGGCCAGGGCGTGCAGATGGTCCCGTTCCCCCGTGGACAAGGCAGCCAGATCCTGGCGCAGCTGGGCGTCCATGGGGTGGGCGTGGTGGGCTTCCAGAGTCAATCCGGAGGCGGTGCTGCGGGTCAGCACCGCGTCGATACCATCCATGCTGGTACCGGACATCAGACCGATAAACAGGCGTCCATCGGGCGATCCGGGCGTCATGGAATCAGGGGGCTTCGATGCGGTCTGCCGCCTGTGCCAGCTGTCGCTCGGAGCGAAGCTGCGCCAGCTGCTGGGAAACGTCGGCAATGGCTACGCGAAAGCGTGGCATTTCACCCTCGGGCAGGGATTTGGCCTTGGGCAGGCTCTTGTGAATCGTGCGCGGATTGCGGTGCGTACCGGCAACGAGAAACTCGTAGTGAAGATGCGGTCCCGTGGCGGCGCCGGTGGAGCCGACGGTACCGATCACCTGGCTCTGGACGACGCGTTGGCCGGTCTTGACCTTGCGTTTGTTCAGGTGCAGGTACTTGGTCAGGTAGCGCTCACCGTGCTGGATGAATACATAGTTGCCGTTGGACCGGGAGTACCCCGCCTCGACC
>CAXBBA010000655.1:0-1506 GCA_963973805.1 uncultured Halieaceae bacterium
CTTGGTTAGGTGAGGGCTTGGGGCGCTTTGGGAAGCATCTTCGGCCAGCACAAACCCTGACGCAAGCTTATCAGGCACGCGGAAGTGGCGGAATTGGTAGACGCGCTGGATTTAGGTTCCAGTGCCTAAGGCGTGAGAGTTCGAGTCTCTCCTTCCGCACCATGTCAGTCGCAGTGACGCCCCGGGTGGGGCTGTCACGGATTCGCGGTATCGCACTAACAACGAAGTAAGGGAAGACCAGATTATGCAGGTTTCCATTGAAACAACGTCCAAGCTGGAGCGCCGGCTCACCGTTGGAGTACCCGCCGAAACCGTCGACAGCCAGGTAGATGCCCGTCTGCAGCAGGCGGTTAAAAACGTACGCCTGCCCGGGTTCCGGCCCGGCAAAGTACCCCTGAAGGTCATGCGCCAGCGCTACGGTGCCGGTGTCCGCCAGGAGGTGCTCGGCGAGGTGATGAGCCGCAGCTTCCAGGAAGCGGTGATGCAGGAACAGCTGCGCCCCGCGGGCCAGCCGCAGATTGAGCCGCGCAGCATGGAACCGGGCAAGGACCTGGAATACATCGCCACCTTTGAAGTATTCCCCGACATTGAAATCGTCGAGCTCAAGGACTTCGCCGTCGCGCGGCCGAGCGCCGAGGTGTCCGACGAGGATGTGGACAACATCATCGAAGTATTCCGTCGTCAGCGCGGCAACTGGGAAGTCGTCGAGCGCGCGGCCGAGGATGGTGATCGCGTCACCATCGACTACAGCGGCACGAAGGACGGCGAAGCTTTCGAAGGCGGCAGCGCCGAGAACAGCGAGCTTGAGCTCGGATCCGGGCGCATGATTCCCGGTTTCGAGGACGGCATCGTGGGCATGAGCGCCGGCGACGAGAAGGTTCTGTCCCTGTCGTTCCCCGACGACTACCACGCCGAAGAGCTGAAAGGCGCGGCGGTGGAGTTCGCGATCAAGCTGCACAAGGTCGAAGAGATGGCCCTGGCGCCCCTCGATGCTGAACTCTTCGCCGCCTACGGAGTCGAAGGTGATGACGAAGCGACTTTCCGCAGCGAAGTCGCGCAGAACATGGAGCGCGAACTGCGCAATGCCATCGATGCGCGGGTAAAGCAGCAGGTGATGGATGCGGTGATCGAGGCCTACGGCGAGCTGGAGATACCTTCGGCCCTCGTCAGCCAGGAAGTGGATTCCCTGCGTCAGCAGATGTTCCAGCAGTTCGGCGGAGCCGGTCAGGACCTGGACCTCAAGTCCATCCTGCCCGACGAAATGTTCACCGAGCGCGCTACGCGCCGCGTGAAACTTGGCCTCGTGCTCGCCGAGCTCGTGTCGCACCACGAGATGAAGGCGGATGCCGACGCGGTACGCGCGGCGGTCGAGGAGATCGCCTCCACCTACCAGGACCCGGAAGAGGTGGTGAACTGGTACTATGGCAATCAGGAGCAGCTTTCTGCCATCGAATCCAAGGTGATGGAGGATCAGGTGGTTGGAAAACTGCTTGAGGCCGCGGCGAT
>CAXBBA010000656.1:0-1500 GCA_963973805.1 uncultured Halieaceae bacterium
TGCGCTGCAGGGTGCGTCGGTGCATGCCCAGGGCGCGGGCCGTTGCCGAAATATTGCCGTCGTTCTCCGTAAGCACCCGCTGCAGATGCTCCCATTCCAGTCGATTCAGGGACGGCGGGTTCTCCGCGACCTCCGCCGGAGCGCTGGCTTCTCCACCCAATGCCGTGAGGATCTCATCCACACTCGCCGGCTTGCACAGGTAGTCCCGGGCTCCCGCCTTGGTGGCCTGCACGGCCGTGGCGATGCTGGAATAGCCGGTGAGCACAAGGAGCTGGGCGTCGGGGGCGGCCTGGAGCAGGTCCGGAAGCACGACCAATCCCGAGGTGCCGGGCATGTTGAGATCAAGGGTGATGTAGTCGGGGGCGTCGTCCTGGCAGGCTCGCAGCGCTGTGTCCGCGCTGTCGGCGCTGCGCACGACGAAGCCACGGCGCTCCAGGGCCCGCGCCATGGCGCCGGTGAACACCGGATCGTCATCAACCAACAGGAATTTTGGACTGGCTTTCATGCTCCCTCCCGAAGGCCGGGAGTATAGCGCCTGGGCACCCGGGGGTCAGGCGTTGCGCAGCCTTTGCCCTGGCCGTCGGTGCCTGGATTGCGATGCGCGCAGGGGGTCGGGATCAGGCGCCGGGTCGCTACGCTAGGCCCGGCGGCGGCGCCGGAGCACCAGCGTACCCGCCAGCAACAGGAGCACCGTGCCCGGTGACGGCACGGGATTGCCCCGGGAGGGCACAATCTCGATGCGCATCCAGTTACTGTGTTCAAACAGGTAGGCCCCATCTTCCTCCGCTGAGATGCTTCCGCCGCGCTGCAGAAAGACAAGGGGAGTGGGATCTTCCGGCTGCGTCGAGTCCACAAGGTTATAGAAGGCATAGCCGTCGGGAGCGGTGAGGGTGACTTCGAGCCGAAGTTGCAGCACGTCCAGAGTGAACAGTGCGGCGAGGTCCGCGCCGGTCAGCCCCGTATCGAGCCCGAATTCCTGACAATAGCCCGAGGTGTAGACCTGGAATACGGCGAAGCATCCGGCGTCCTCACTGTCTTCGAAGGCCAGCAGGTTGCCAAACACCGTTTCGGGGTCCGTATCATTCCAGGTCAGCAGTGTGTTGACCGTGCCAAAGTCGTCGTCGCGCTCCCGCAGGGTCCACTGGTAATCCAGCACCGCCTGGGCGAGGTAGGCGTCCTGCGCCGTATCTTCCCGCTCCTCGGGGAGGCCGATGGCGTGGCCATCCCACTCGAGGACCTCATCGACAGCGAGCTCAAAGTAACAGTCGTAGTGGTCCGGAGCCGTGGGCGTCGAGGCTGGGGTTTGCATGGGTTCGGCACATTCCTGCCCCCAGTTGTGATGCGTCTGCAGGTGCCAGCCGCCCTGGTAGTCGCTGTTGAAGTCAAACTTCTGGTAGCGCGCGAACTGAGACTCGGTGTCGAAGCCCGGCGGCAGGAGCAGCAGCCCCGGATAATCCTCGTCCGTGATCATCTCGCTTTCGATGTCGACGGGCAGCAGGT